>JAZDOJ010000027.1:0-2627 GCA_043798795.1 Candidatus Omnitrophota bacterium | reverse complement strand
CTCGATAGATATCAAGCCCTGGGTCAGGCCGCAAAAGACAAAAGAAGGTGTGCGCAATATCGCTGGCGTGGATCTGCCTGTTTTTGAGGGGGTTGAGTTTGCCTTCGCCGAATATGATCTTTTTGAAGCACCTCTTTGGGTGGATGCTGCGATTGTCTCCTTGCAAGGGCTCGTCTCTGTGCGCGAGGAGCTTGAGGTTATAGAAAAAGGCATAAGTATTTTAAAACAGGAATTGCGCATAACAACCCAACGCGTCAATTTATTCGAAAACGTCAAGATACCGGAAGCCGAGGAGGCGATCCGGATCATTAAGATTTATATCGGGGACCAGATGGCGAATGCCGTTGGCCGCAGCAAGGCGGCAAAAAGGAAAATAGAGGCCTTGGAATTAGAAGGGGTTGCCGTATGATTGTCCCGATGAAAAAGGTAATTCTCGTGGTCCAGTCTAAAGACGCGGAAGGCGCCCTTCAAGAGTTACGCGCTCAAGGCCTGGTGCATGTGGAGCATAGCAGAGTTCCGGAAGGCAAAGATTTGCAGGCCATCCAGGAAGATTTAAGCCTCTTAGATTCAGTCCTTCCTATTTTATCCAGGCAGAAAGAAGAAGGGTTTACACAAGAAAGAGAAGTCCAGCGTCTTTCGGACTGGAAGGGGAAAGCACGGCATATTATGGATGTGGATAAAAGGCTGGACCAGCTCCATGAGTTTGGCCGCACCCTCAAAAACAGGATTATCGCCTGGGAGCCTTGGGGTGATTTTGAACCCGATGAGATCCGGGCCCTGTCAACCAAAAGCGTTTTTGTGCGTTTATGCCAGATCCCGGTTAGAGAAATAAAGAATCTCCCCAAAGATCTCATCGTCAAAAAGCTTTCTGTGACAAGCGGTGTCGCGAATTGCGCGGTCATCTCGCGGCAGAAGCAAGATATTCCTTTTAAAGAAATAACCCTGCCTAAAATGGGGTTGGAGGCTATGCGCGCGAGACTAATAGAAGATATTTCCATGCAGGAAACTTTAGAGAAAGAGCTAAAAAAACATTCACCGTATCTGGAAGAGCTTACTTTAATTAAAAATTCCTTGGAAAAAGATTTAGAGTTTTGCCAGGCATTAAAAGGCATGGCACAAACGGCCACTCTTTCCTATCTGGTCGGGTATGTGCCTTTTGACGCTGGGCCAAGACTGTTGGAGATGGCCAGGGTTCAGAGATGGGCGATCAAGATGGAGGAACCAACGGATGAGGATTATGTTCCGACGCTGATCCGCAATCCCAGATGGGTTTCCATCATAAGGCCGGTTTTCAAATTAATCGAGATTATCCCCGGATACCGGGAAGTGGATATCAGCCTGTGGTTTCTTATATTCTTTTCCGTTTTCTTCGGCATTATCATTGGGGATGCGGCTTACGGAGCTATTTTTTTCATATTGACGTTAGCAGCGCAGATCAAATGGGGAAGGAAGGTTGCGGATAAGTCCCTGTTTTTTCTTCTTTATTTATTAAGCCTTGCAGCTGTGATTTGGGGAGCCTTAAGTGGGACATTCTTCGGCCAGGCGTGGTTGCCCAAAACCTTCAAGCCCCTGGTGCCTGCTTTACGCCATGCCCCCTATGTCCAGAATCTATGTTTTATCATCGGGGCCTTGCATTTAAGTCTGGCGCATCTGTGGAGATTAATACGCAAATTTCCATCTCTTGAGTTTATAGCAGAAGCAGGTTGGATTTCTATTCTCTGGGGCGCTGTGTATCTAGCGAGAACGCTGATACTGGGTGAGAATTTTCCCGAATACGGGAAATGGCTCTTCGTCGCTGGAGCATCAAGCGTCATACTTTTTTCTAGCCCTAAGAAAAACTTACTCAAAGGCATAGCTTCAGGGCTGGGAAATTTTCTTTTAAATGCCATTAATAATTTTACAGATATTGTTTCTTATATCCGCCTTTTTGCCGTGGGTCTGGCGACAGTAGCTATAGCGGATGCCTTTAATCAGATGGCTGCAGGAATAGGTTTTAACAGTGTGGGAGCTGGCATAGGCAGCGCCCTGATTCTTTTGCTGGGGCATACGCTGAATATTGCGCTGGGTCCGGTTTCCATTATCGTGCACGGAGTCAGGTTAAATGTCCTTGAGTTTTGCAGTCACTTGGATGTAAAATGGAGCGGCATAGCTTACAGGCCGCTTAAGTCATAAAGCAGTAGTCAAAAATAAGGAGACGAAAAATGGAAGCGAGCGTACTGATGCAATTTAAAGACTTAGGATTGGCAGCCGTATTGGCGCTTTCAGCCATGGGCTCGGGATTAGGCACGGGGGTGGCAGGGATGGCAGCGGTGGGCGCCTGGAAAAAGGCATTTGCCCAGAATAAATCAGCCTCCTTTATGCTTGTTGCTTTTGTGGGCGCACCCTTGACCCAGACGATTTACGGGATGATCGTGATGAACAATATGGCCGCTTTGGCGCTTAAGGGGGTGTTCGTTTGGTCCATCGGCCTGTTTGCCGGCTTAGCCATAGGACTTTCTGCGTTTATGCAGGGCAAGGCCGCTGCGGTGGCGTGTGATGCCATGGGTGAGACCGGAAAAGGGTTTGGCAACTATATCATTGTCCTGGGGATCATCGAGACTGTGGCGCTTTTTACCATGGTGTTTACC
>JAZDOJ010000054.1:0-7386 GCA_043798795.1 Candidatus Omnitrophota bacterium | reverse complement strand
GATGATATAAGGTTTAGGTCAGGCTTAGGTTTAGTTAAATTCTAAGCACTAAATTCTAAACAAATCATAATGCTTCAAATCCCAACATGGTCGATAGTCTATAGTCCATCGACCATAGACCCTGAAAATGGGCATTTGGTATTATTTGTTTAGGATTTACCTGCCTGACGCCTGCCTGACGGCAGTCAGGGCAGTCAGGGAGTTTAGGATTTAGGATTTGCCGAACAGTTTATTTTACTCAATACGAATAACGGCGGCGTAACTCAGCCTGATAGAGTAGTCGGCTCATACCCGATAAGTCACTGGTTTAAATCCAGTCGCCGCCACTTTACTTATCAGCGACGCAGTCCCCCGAAGGGGGGCCAGTCGCCGCCACCAAGCGTTCTGACGGCCAAGAGCGTCAAGGGAGGAACCATGAAAACAGTCGTGATCTGTCTATCAGTTTTTTTTCTTGCTGGGTGTTTCTTCGTGGTTAAAGACGGAGACCAGGTTAAGAAGATTTACGGAAGCCCCAAGGGCTCTGTCTTGGAAGTCTTGAATAAGCTGGAAGAGGCAAAGCCGAAAGAAAAAAAGGAAATCATAACCATCCAGGCTGAACCCCAGCGCATAAAATAGACATCTTTGCCTAAAAAATAAGAATCGGGGTCAGGTCACTTATGCTGGGAAAAGGGATCTGGCCCGTTATTATGTATAGCTATGGAAGGCGAGAAAAGGGATTTAAAAAGATGGAATACGGATTGGCCTGCCCGGATAAGGATTAATTACAAAAACTCGATCAAGAACTTCGATTGCTTCATCAAGAATATCAATTTCAAAGGCTTGCAAGTTTACCTGAAAAATGATTTACCGGATCTTAAGGTCTTGAAATGTACTATCATTCTACCCAGCAGCGACACCTTTTCGGTCAAGACACAAGTCGCCTGGAAGCAGGTTTGTGAGGACGGGTTCAGGCTCTACGGTCTTGATTTTGTCGGAGCCAAAGACAGCGACAAAGAACGAATCTATCAGATTATCAATAAAAATTGCTATCCGGAGCTCGTCAAAACCTGGTGGCAGGATACCGCGTAGGATGACATGATGATGGAAAAAGTCAGAGACACGATTAGAAGGCACCACCTGATCCAAAAAGACGATAGGATGGTGGTGGGTGTTTCGGGGGGTCCGGATTCCCTGGCGCTCCTGTATATTTTAAATGGCCTTAAAAAGGAATTGAGGTTTTCTCTTTACGTCGCACATCTTGACCATATGTTAAGAAAGGATTCTTATAAGGACAAGGCGCATGTAGAAAAAATATGTAAAAAACTTAAACTCCCCCTGTATTGTTCCCAAAGCGATGTCAGGGCGGTTGCTTTGAAAGGCTCTCTAGAGGAGGTGGCCAGGAACGTACGTTTCAGATTCTTGTTTCAGATTGCCAGGGATTTGAAAGCCAAAAAGATCGCCCTCGGACACAATCAGGATGACCAGGCTGAAACGGTGATGATGCGGATTTTGCGTGGCACAGGCCTTTTTGGATTAGGGGGGATTTTACCGAAAAGAGAGGTCTGCGGTTTCCAGATCATTCGGCCATTGATAGAAGTAAAGCGCCGGGAGATCGAGGCGTTTTTGAGGCGCAAAGGTATACAGGCCTGCCAAGATCCGACAAATCAGGCAGATGTTCACTTCAGGAACAAGATCAGGAGGCATCTGTTGCCTTATCTGGAAAAAGAATTCAGCACGAACATCAAGGGCATCTTATGCTATATGGCGAAGACCTGTGGCCAAGACTATGATTTCTTAAGTCAACTTGCTCAAAAAGCCTTGAAAAGGGCGAGGATCGGCAAGCTAAAAATCGGCTTAAAAAAGCTTTCAGGTCTGCATCCAAGTCTAGAGCGGTTGGTTTTAAGACTTATGGTCCGCGATCTCCAGGGTGATTTACGGCGGCTTACCTTTAAACACATCCAGGAGTTGGAAGATCTCATCCTCAGGCGTCCCGTGAATTCGATGGTGGACCTACCCAAGGGCATATCGGTTATCAAAAGAAAAACTTACCTGGAATTTTTGAAAAAATAAGTCCCAAAATCCCCGGCAGATCACAATAACTTCTTGATTTTACAAGTAGTTAGATATATAATAATGGCTCTAAAGGAAGGATGGGAAAATGGCTAATCATAAGAACACGAAGATGAAAAAGAAGAATCTCTTCCAGCGTTTTCCATTTGGATGGCTGCTGGCATTCTTTGCGTTAGTTTTATTAATCAATTCGCTTAATATGCCTATCACCGGCATTCCGAAAGAGTTGACCTACAGCGAGTTTTATAGGATTCTCAAAGACAACCCTAGCGCCATTCAATGGGTCACCAAGACAGAGGGAGGGCTTAGGTTGGAAGGGGAATTAAACGATAAGTCCAGATTCTTCGTGTTTATCCCTCAGGACGACCCTGAATTACTCAATCTGCTGCGCCAGAACCTTAAGAATTTCGCGATCAAGCCACCCTCTATCTGGGGGAATTTATTCGTTCAGTTAAGCGGAGTCATTTTATTGATCCTTTTCTGGCTGTGGATGGCTAACCGGGGGGAAAAACTGGGAAACAGGATTATGGCTTTCGGAAAGGTGCGGCCCAAAATACACAGCGAGATGGAGAAAACGACTTTCAATGACGTGGCCGGAGTGGATGAGGCCAAAGAGGAATTAAAAGAGGTGATTGAGTTCTTGAAGGATCCTAAGAGGTTTCAAAGATTGGGCGGAAAGATTCCTAAGGGTGTGCTCCTGGTAGGGCCGCCGGGCTGCGGAAAGACATTGATTGCCCGAGCTGTAGCCGGAGAGGCGGGCGTACCATTTTTTAGCATTTCGGGTTCTGATTTTGTAGAGATGTTTGTCGGTGTGGGAGCTAGCCGCGTCAGAGACCTGTTTGAGCAGGGCCGGGGCGCGGCCAAGACTTCAGCTAAAGGCTCTATTATCTTTATCGATGAAATAGATGCCGTAGGACGCCTGCGTTTTTCCGGTATCGGTGGAGGTCATGATGAACGCGAGCAGACCCTCAATGCCCTGCTCGTCGAAATGGATGGGTTTGATACGTTGCGGGGCTTGATCCTCATTGCGGCCACCAATAGGCCGGACACTTTGGACCCAGCGCTTTTGAGGCCCGGCAGGTTCGATAGGCATATCATCGTGAATTTCCCTGATATAAAAGGACGGGAAGAGATCCTTAAAGTGCACACCCGTAAGATCAAGCTGGAGCCTACCGTTGATTTAAAATCCATAGCTTCTCAGACTCCCGGTTTTTCGGGCGCAGACCTGGCCAATCTTTGTAACGAGGCCGCACTTCTTGCAGCCAGAACCAACAAAGAGTCTGTGGAGATAGTTGATTTTGAAAAATCCGTGGAAAGAGTGCTCATGGGGCCTGAGAAGAGAAGCCATATCATGTCTAAGAAGGAGAAGGAAATCACCTCGCTTCATGAGTCAGGCCACGCGTTGCTTTCTTTACTCCTGCCGCAGGTGAATCCTTTGAAGAAGGTTTCTATCATTCCCAGAGGTTTAGCCGGCGGTTACACATTCACCCCGCCCCTTGAGGACAGGCATTACTGGACTAAGAATGAGCTGATTGCGGAGATTGCATTGATGTTGGGAGGCCGGGCGAGCGAAGAGCTAACCTTAAGTGAAGTAACCACAGGGGCCCAGAACGACCTGGAGACCGCCACGGCCATGGCCAGGCGCATGGTGACACAGTTCGGCATGTCGGAGAAGCTGGGCCATATGACCTTAGGTCGGCGGGAAGGTCTGGTATTCTTGGGCCGCGACATCATGGAAGAAAAGAATTACAGCGAAGAAACAGCCCGTCTCATCGACGAAGAAGTAAAAAAGATCGTGGATGAAGCATTCCTCAAAGCCAGAAATCTATTAAAGCAAAACTTAGACAAGCTCAAGACGCTCTCGAGTGCCCTTTTAGAAAAAGAAGTCTTGGACGGAGAAGAAGTCAAGAGGCTGCTGGGCATACAAAAGTCAGATCTCACCTAGGCTTTCATCAAAACATGATGATCCGGATACTTCAATTATCAGATGAGGGATCTATAAAAGAGGAGATGCGTAAGATAAAAGTCGACCCCTATGGCATCGGGATCATGCTGCCTAAGGCCAGACACCATCTCCTGCGCATCAACGGTGTTTCGAATATCACCGCTAATATATTAAAACAAGAGATGCTTTCCCTGGGAGGGGATGTGGCTGTGGCCAGGGATGCTTTGACAGGCCGGGCCCTAAGCACGGACTGCCTCATGATGGGCAGCCTCGCTCAGATCGAGCGTTTGAATCAAAAACTCCAAAAGCAGCCCTTTGGATTAGGAAAGATTGCCCAGGAGTTATCTGTCACGTTAAGTAATTACCAGCAGGAAAGATTCACGCTTACCTGCGGGAGGTTCAAGCTGAATCTGGGGACAAAGACCCATATCATGGGGATTGTTAATCTTACGCCGGATTCTTTTAGCGGGGACGGGCTATATAAAAAAATCCAAAATCCAAAATCCAAAATCCAAAGTGAAATTCAAAAAATCGTAGAGCGCATGATAGAGGACGGGGTGGATATGATTGATGTCGGAGGTGAATCCACCCGGCCGCAAGCCATAAGGGTTTCTGTTAAAGAGGAGATATCCCGCACCCTTCCCGTTATAAAAGGATTGGCCAAGAGAATTCGTGTGCCTATTTCCATTGATACGCATAAACCCGAAGTCGCCAAGCGCGCCTTAGATGCGGGTGCGGTGATCGTCAATGATATTTCTGGTTTGAGAAATCCTCAAATGATCAGAGTGGCTAAAGAATACGAGGCAGGCGTTGTTATCATGCATATGAAAGGAACTCCGCGCACCATGCAGAAAGCTCCTCATTATGCCTCCCTGATAGGAGAGATCCTCGATTTTTTGCGGCAGTCCATTCGCCGGGCGCTTGATGCGGGAATAAGCAGAAATAAAATCGTCGTTGATCCAGGTTTTGGATTCGGCAAGACGCTCGAGCACAATCTTAAACTTTTGAATTCTCTTGAGGAGTTCAAGGTTTTAGGCAGACCCCTTTTGGCAGGGCCTTCCAGAAAATCTTTTATCGGTAAAATACTCGATGGGAAGCCCCAAGAGAGATTGTCCGGCACTATTTCGGCCTGTGTTTTGGCCGCGCACAACGGCGCTAAGATTCTTAGGGTACACGACGTTAAAGAGGTCCATCTTGCCTTGAAGGTTTTTGACGCCGTTGCCCGAAATTAAAGGAATTTCAAGAAGGATGAAACTAGGGGTCAATATCGATCATGTGGCAACTTTGAGAGAGGTGCGTAAAGGCATTGACCCGGAACCCGTATTTGCGGCTTTTGTTTGCGAGGCCAGCGGCGCTGACAGCATTGTCGCCCATTTAAGGGAAGACAGGCGGCATATAAGAGAGCTGGACCTCCTGGTCCTTAAAAAAATAGTCCGGACAAGATTGAATCTGGAGATGTCTGTTGCTCCTGAGATTGTTGCTTTTGCCTGCAAACTGAAACCAGACCAGGCCACCCTTGTGCCGGAGAGAAGGCGCGAGTTGACCACAGAGGGCGGTTTGGATGTTTGCGCCAATCTTAAAAGGATAAAACAGGTCAGGGAGAGGCTCAAGGAGCAAGGGATTGCCGTCAGCCTGTTTATCGACCCGGAAAAACGGCAGATTGACGCAGCCAAGAAGTCTGGCGTGGAGATGATCGAGCTGCACACCGGCCGCTATGCGGATGCTGAAAGAAAGGTTGAGGAAAATAAATATTTCAAAGAGATCCTGACGGCAACCAGGTATGCTAAAGGAGCGCGTCTTACGGTGAATGCCGGCCACGGCTTGAATTATCATAATGTCTCAAGGATCGCTGGAATCAAGGGAATCGAAGAGCTTAATATCGGGTACTCCATTGTTTGCCGCGCGGTCCTGGTAGGATTATCTGTGGCCGTCAAAGAGATGAAGAATTTGATGAAGGAAGCAAAGGAATGATTGTCGGAACAGGTGTTGATATAACCGAGGTTAAGCGTTTGCGTGAGGCCATACAAAAATGGGGAGATGGTTTCCTGAAGCGCGTCTTCACGGAAGTTGAGCTGGAACGTTCAAAAGAGAGGGGCAGTCTTTATCAGCATCTGGCCGGCCGGTTCGCGGCGAAAGAAGCGGTGTTTAAGGCTCTGGGGGATGAGAAATTGAATTGGAAGGACGTCGAGATCCTTAATGACAAAAAGGGTCGACCTTGCTGCAGGATTTTAAATGGAAGAGGAAGGGGTACAGAGGTTCACGTGTCGATTTCTCATGTAAAGAATTATGCGGTTGCCAACGCGATTATCTCGAAGAAACCGAAATGCCCATAAAGGGGATTTTGGCCATGTATTTATTTTGGCAGGTTCCCCCCGATTTTCAGGCGCAGCTTTTCTTTGCGGTTTAGGAGCTTTACGTTCAGGGGCCGGGTTAGTGACCCTGGGGATTCCGGAGAGCCTCAATGACGTTTTCATAAAAATAAAGCCAAGGGAAGCTATGACGCTTGCTTTGCCTGAGACTAAAGAGAAGACATTAAGCCTATCCGGCTATAAAAAGATAAAAGTTTTTGCGAAAACCGTTGATGGGCTCGTTCTTGGGCCCGGCTTAAGCCGGAATAAATCCACTCAGAGTTTAGCGCGTCAGGTTATTTCAGAAATAGCCAAGCCCATGGTCATTGATGCGGATGGCCTTAATGCCTTGGTGGGCTACTTGCGGATTTTACGCGCGACGCACGACACACAACGCACACCGATGATTTTGACTCCCCATCCAGGAGAAATGGCCAGGCTATTAGGAATCCCTATTAAAAAAGTGCAGTCTCAAAGAACAGAGACCGCAAGGAAATTTGCCAGAGACCATAAAGTGACTCTTGTTCTAAAAGGGCATAATTCCCTCGTGGCAGATGATCAAGGCCACTTTTATATCAATAAAACAGGAAATCCCGGCATGGCCACCGCAGGTTCTGGGGATGTGTTAGCCGGGATGATAGGTGCGTTTTTAGGCCAGGGCTTGAGACCATTTGATGCGGCAAAAACCGCGGTGTATCTGCATGGTTTAGCCGGAGATCTAGCCGCCAAAGAAAAGACGCAAATTTCCTTGATAGCTTCGGACATCATTGATAAGATCCCCGAGGCGATCAAGCGGAGTCATTGACGCCGGCGTAGCTCAGTTGGTAGAGCGTCTGTTTTGTAAACAGATGGTCGGGGGTTCAATTCCTCTCGCCGGCTTGAAATTAATCCTGCCTCTGGCGATTAGGATTAACTTTATCCTGCGCTATGCGCAGGACCTGTTTTTTGATTCTATTGGGCAGGTACCCAAGTGGCCAAAGGGGACAGACTGTAAATCTGTTGCACCTGTGCTTCAGAGGTTCGAATCCTCTCCTGCCCACCAAA
>JAZDOJ010000053.1:0-4468 GCA_043798795.1 Candidatus Omnitrophota bacterium | reverse complement strand
GTTTTACCTTCGGCCTACTTACGTAGGACTTCGGGTACCCCCGGCTTCCATCGCTTGACGGGCGGTGTGTACAAGGCCCGGGAACGTATTCACGGCGGCATAGCTGATCCGCCATTACTAGCGATTCCGGCTTCATGAAGTCGAATTGCAGACTTCAATCCGAACTGAGGTCGGTTTTCTGGGATTAGCTCCACTTCGCAGTTTAGCAACCCTTTGTTCCAACCATTGTAACACGTGTGTAGCCCAGGGCATAAAGGCCATACGGACTTGACGTCATCTCCACCTTCCTCCTGGTTGTCCCAGGCAGTCTCATTAGAGTGCCTCCTTTAAAACCTTTCGGTTTCAAGAAGTAGCAACTAATGATAATGGTTGCGCTCGTT
The DNA here is from genome assembly GCA_043798795.1 of Candidatus Omnitrophota bacterium. Classification (GTDB taxonomy): domain Bacteria; phylum Omnitrophota; class Gorgyraeia; order Gygaellales; family Profunditerraquicolaceae; genus JBDRKE01. The sequence goes on along the minus strand of JAZDOJ010000053.1, from coordinate 4,088 downwards.
GCGGGACTTAACCCAACATCTCACGACACGAGCTGACGACAGCCATGCAGCACCTGTGTAAGCTCCTGACTTAACAGGTCGTTCCCCTTTCAGTTCACTACTTCCTACATGTCAAGCCCTGGTAAGGTTCCTCGCGTAGCGTCGAATTGAACCACATGTTCCACCGCTTGTGCGGGCCCCCGTCAATTCCTTTGAGTTTTAACCTTGCGATCGTAGTCCCCAGGTGGAGCACTTAATGTGTTAACTGCGGCGCTGATTCTTACGAACCAACACCTAGTGCTCATCGTTTACGGCTAGGACTACCAGGGTATCTAATCCTGTTTGCTCCCCTAGCTTTCGCAGATCAGTGTCAGAACTGGGCTGGAGAATCGCTTTCGCCACTGGTGTTCCTCCCGATATCTGCAGATTTCACCCTTACACCGGGAATTCCATTCTCCTCTACCAGTCTCAAGCCTCACAGTTTGAAAGGCCGTTCTCCAATTAAGTTGGAGTATTTCACCTCTCACTTACAAGGCCACCTACCTGCCCTTTACACCCAATAAATCCGAGTAACGCTCGCCACCTCCGTATTACCGCGGCTGCTGGCACGGAGTTGGCCGTGGCTTCTTCTCTAGGTACCGTCAGTTCCGACGCTATTAACGTCGGAAGTTTCTTCCCCATCGAAAGAGGTTTACGATCCGAAAACCTTCATCCCTCACGCGGCGTCGCATAGTCAGGCTTGCGCCCATTGCTAAAGATTCTCGACTGCAGCCTCCCGTAGGAGTCTGGGCAGTGTCTCAGTCCCAGTGTGGCTAAACATCCTCTCAGACTAGCTACCCGTCTTAGCCTTGGTAAGCCATTACCTCACCAACAAGCTGATAGGACGCGAGCTCCTCCTTAAGTGGCAGGCCTTACGGTCCCCGCCTTTTACTACATTCTCATAGAAATCGTAGTCACATCTGTCATTACCCCAGATTTCTCTGGGCTAGTCCAGTCTTAAGGGTAGATTACTCACGTGTTACTCACCCGTTTGCCGCTATCATCAAAACATCATGCATTTTCTTCTTACGTCGAAACTGCATGGCATAAAGACGATCGCTCGACTTGCATGCCTAATCCACGCCGCCAGCGTTCACTCTGAGCCAGGATCAAACTCTCCGAAAAAATTGTATTGTTGATCTATCACGATCAATCCCTCGCCTTACCATGATCGAAATCAAGGAAAGCTCGGGATTTCGTTACATCTCAACAAACTTCTTGGCTATTTATCAAAGAGCAATGGTTTATCGCTTACGCGACAAACCAGAAAAAATATTTATCAAATATCCGCCACTAAATCTTCGGCGAGATAAGCCACTGATGCCTTAATAGCGGCTATCCGCCACTAAATCTTCGGCGGATTATTGTCTTCGCATTTGCGAAGACAATAAAAAAGGCATCCAGATGATGCCTTTATGCAAATTTCATCCCTGAAAGTTTAAAAAGCTAACCCGTCTTATCCCTCGTCGGGAAAAACCTGTCAGTTTTCAAATTGTTATTCACCTATCGCTTTTAAAGAGTCTGCTACCCCATTCCGTTGTGGGATACAATATATACCAGATGAGAAACTCCTTGTCAAGCTTTTTTTAAAAAATTTTACAAGAACAAAAGTGCTTTATTGAAAACAAGTTACTGCTTTTTAATAAGAATTTTCACGAAACTTCTTTTTGCGACCTGGATGAGATAATCTTGCCCGTTTTTGAGTAAAAAATCAGCATCTTTGATCTTTTCACCGTTGACTTTCACAGCCCCCTGCTGGATGAGCCTGCGGAATTCGTTTTTGGTATTATTAGTATAGAGTAAATCAACGCCATGATCAAGGATGCTTAACAGAGGAAGGGTATCTTCGGTAATAACGATTTTCTTGCTGGGGACGTCTTTTGGGATGTTCTTTTCTTTAAAAATATTCTCAAACTCTTTGCGCGCTTCCTGGGCTGACCTCTGGCCATGATAATGGTGCACCAGTATCTGCGCTAACTTTAATTTTGCCTCCCTGGGGTGGTGTTTTTTGGATGCTTCTAAGTCCTCGTCTGTCAAAAGCTCATAGTAGCGATACATCAACTCATCGGTTATGGACATCACCTTGCCGAATATATCTTTAGGGCTCTCATTGATACCAATGTAATTGCCAAGAGATTTAGACATCTTATTAACGCCGTCGGTGCCTTCCAATAAAGGCATTGTCATCACTATCTGGGGCATCTGTCCGAATTCACGCTGAAGTTCACGGCCGACAAGAAGGTTAAATTTCTGATCAGTGCCTCCCAGCTCCACATCAGCACCAATGACAACAGAATCGTACCCTTGGATCAAGGGGTATAAAAACTCTAAAATACTGATGGGCCGGTTCTCTTTAAATCGTTTGGAAAAATCATCCCGCTCAAGCATTCTGGCTACCGTATACTTACTGGATAAAGTGATGACATCCTGGAATTTCATCCGTTCATACCATCGGCTGTTAAAAACAACCCTTGTTTTTTGCGGAGAAAGGATCTTGAAGATCTGCTGCTTGTAGGTCTTGGCATTCTTTAAGACCTCTTCGCGGGACAAAGGCCGCCGGATCTCAGAAACACCGGAGGGGTCTCCGATACGGCCGGTAAAATCACCGATAAGAAAATAGATAATGTGCCCTAAGTCTTGAAAATGTTTTAATTTACGAAGGAGGACTGTGTGGCCTAAATGGATATCAGGCGCGGTAGGGTCAAACCCGGCTTTGATCTTTAAAGGCTTGCCGGTTTTTTTTGACCAATTCAAACGGGCAACGAGCTCTTCTTCTGATATGATCTCCGTTGTCCCGCGTTTGATGATCTTTAATTGTTCTTGAACATCCATAAAAAATTGTTAGGGTACTGGGCACAGGGTTCTGGGTTCAGCGTTTTGCTGTACCCTGCACCCCATACCCCGAACCCTGAAACATGTTGTATTTCTATCCTACTAACCCAAGGCCGACTTTCATCTGCTCAACGTCAACCTTGGTTATCTTAACATTAATTTTATCGCCGATATTGATCTGCTCAAGCCGGTCTTTTGGGATCTCATTGATGTACACGAGACCTTCTAAGTTTTCGGCGATGCGCACAAACAAACCAAAGTTTGTTTTAGAAATCACTTCACCTTCAATTTCCGTGCCTAAAGGATAATCCTGTGCTATTTTAGGCCATGGATTGTCCGTCAACTGCTTGTAGCCCAGCGAAACCTTTTTGTTCTCGCTGTCAACGGAAAGAATCTGCACCTCAACCTTCTGGCCCTTTTTAAAAACCTCCTGAGGATTCATGACGCGCCTCGTCCACGACATATCCGAGACATGGATCATGCCATCCAGGTTACCATCCAGTTCAATAAAGGCGCCGAAGTCCGTAAATCCGCTGACCTTTCCCGTCACTTTTGAATCTACCGGGAACTTAGAGTCAGCCTCAAGCCAAGGATTGCCTTCAAGTTGCTTGATACTCAAAGAAATCCTGCGGCTCTCCTTGTCAATACTGACCACCTGGACCTCAACAATATCGCCGATAGCAAACAACTCCTGGGTATTAATATTCCTCTTTTGCCATGAAATCTCAGAGACGTGGATAAGCCCCTCTATCCCTTTTTCTAACTCGACAAAAACACCGTAAGGGACAATATTGACGACTTTGCCTTTGGTCTTCATGCCAACCGGGAATTTATTCTCGATATCGAGCCAAGGGTCTGTCATGCGCTGCTTTAACCCCAGGGAAACTTTCGAGGTCTCCTTGTTCATCCCCAAAATCACCACATCCACACGATCTCCGACAGCCAACATCTCTGACGGATGGGAAATACGCGACCAACTCATATCCGTTATATGCAGAAGCCCATCTACCCCGCCCAAATCAATAAAAACACCGAAGTCTGTGATGTTTTTAACAAGGCCGGAGCAGATATCGCCTACCTTATGATTCTCCCAGAACTTAGCCTTGTTATCTTCTTTTTCTTTCTGCACAGCCTCTTTTCTGGACACGATCAGGCTTTTACGGAATGTATTGATCTTGACTATCTTGAACTTATAGGTTGCGCCCATGAGTTCCCTTTCGCTCACATTTCTAAACAAA
>JAZDOJ010000044.1:0-5594 GCA_043798795.1 Candidatus Omnitrophota bacterium | reverse complement strand
GTAGAAAAAGAACAATCAGAGGCATATCTTAGAACTCTTAAATTGGCCATTGACAACTTCGATGAGACCAAAAAAAAGATTGATATAGTGGAGAAGAAAGAGACGGTAAAACTTATATTCAAGTCCGTAGAAATCAACGGTGGTCAGATGGTGGCAGTCCGCTTATATCCGCCATTCCAGCAAATGTATGAGGAGGTGTTAAAAGAGTGCAACACATTGAAAAATCAGGAGATAGCAGCAAAAACACAGACAGACCGAGAAGTGTGTATATTGCAACCTACGGTTGCCAGATGAATGTTCGGGATTCGGAAGTGATATGCGGTTTACTGCAAACTATGAACTATGAACTAACAACGAATCCTGATGGTGCGGATATTTTGATATTCAATACCTGCTCCGTGCGTCAGCACGCAGAAGACAAGGTCTGGAGTGAGATTGGTAGGATGAAGAAGAAAGGTCCTTCGCTGGCGCTCAGGACCAATCACCCTAGAAAGAAAATAATAGGGGTGATTGGATGTATGGCGCAGAATTATAAGGAGAAGATTTTCGAACGGGCGCCGAATGTGGACTTTGTGGTTGGGCCAAGCGACATCCATAAGATTCCGGATATCATAAACAAGTTCGCAGTTCCGAGCTCGGAGTTCGGAGTAAAGCCATTGCTGGAAAGAAAGATATGGGAGACGGAAGGTGAAGGCCGACCCGATGAAATATATCACACCGGGTTTTATGCGGATCAAGAGCATGCGTATGTGGTGATTTCGGAGGGTTGCTCTAATTGCTGTTCTTACTGCGTGGTACCGCATGTGAGAGGCGCTTTGAGGAATCGGCATCATCAAGACATATTAAAAGAAATAGAGAAGGCTATGGAGAAAGGCATAACAAAGGTCACTCTATTGGGGCAGAATGTAAATGCGTATCAGTTTGGAGCTCGGAGCTCAGAGTTCGGAGTTGACTTTGTGAAATTACTGGAAATGGTCAACCAGGTAAAAGGCCTGGAAGAATTTGGTTTTATAACTTCTCATCCGAAAGATACAACGCTTGAGGTTTTCAAGGCGATGGTAAATCTGAAAAAATTGAAGAAATACCTGCACTTGCCGGTGCAGTCAGGTTCCGATAGAATTTTGGAGCTTATGAACCGTCGTTACACCAGAAAAATGTATTTGGAATTGGCGGATAATTATCGTAAAATGGTTCCAGGGGGCGCGCTTACGACGGATATCATTGTGGGTTACCCAACAGAAACCGAAAAGGATTTTCAGGAAACTTACGATCTGGTTAAAGAGATACAATTCAATGCGGCCTTCATCTTTAAATACTCGGTTCGTCTTCATACACAAGCCGCAACTTCACCTGATGACGTGCCGAAAGTAGAAAAAGAAAGAAGGCACCGGATCGTATTAGATTTGCAAAAAGAGATATCCAAAAATGTTAAAAAATCTTAGTTCCAAGTTCCAGGTTGGAAGTTCGAAGGAAATCTTTAAGTTTTTATTTGCAATTGGCTGTGTGGTGTTTGGAATTTGTACAAGTGCTCATGCTTTGAATTTTGATAAGGTCAAGGCGTATCTTCTGGAGGGTGATTATAAGCAGGCGATCCTGGAAGGTGAGAAGCTCATGGCTAAGTATAACCACAGCGCAGGCAGTGATGAGCTTTATTACGTCCTGGGATTAAGTTATCTTAAAGATGGAAATTTCTTGAGGGCCTCTGATATTTTCGAGATCATCCTCAATGAGTTTAAGGATAGCCGGTTCCACGATGAAGCCAAATTAGGGCTGGCCGATACGTTTTTTTTGCGTGAAGATTTTGTCCAGGCAAAGAATATCTACAAGGGGTTGCTTGATAGCGGGCCTTCCGTTTCGCTTAAGCCGATTCTCTATTATCGGCTAAGTCAAGTAGCCTTTAAAACGGGTGATATGGCTGAAGGAAAAACCTATGAGGACAAGCTGGTTTTAGAGTACCCTTTAAATCTTGAGTCCAGGATAAATAAAGATATATGTTTTTTGCCGGATACCGCATCTGGGCTTTTTTATACGGTCCAGGTTGGAGCCTTTTCTAACGCAACCAATGCCAAGAATCTTGTAGAGAAATTAGTCCAGAAGGATTATCCTGCTTATATCGAAGTGGCTGTTCTTTCTGGTAAAGCATCCTATCGCGTGAGGGTCGGAAAACTGCGTACCCGACAGGAAGTAGAAGCCCTAGAGAGGAAACTCACCCAGGAAGGTTATCCTACCCGGATATGCCCTTAACAAGGAAATCCCAATCTCCAAATTCAATGCTTCGATTCCGCTCGCCATTGACACTGAGGCGAAGCAGAAGTGCCAAATCCCAAATCCCAAATAAAATTCAGAAGAAAATTGTCTTTATCGTGGGTCCGACGGCTGTGGGTAAGAGCGAAACAGCTGTGGCGTTGGCCAAGAGAATTAAAGGAGAGATTATCTCTTGCGATTCCATGCAGGTTTATAAAGGCATGGATATCATCACCTCAAAACCATCCCCGTCTCTCAGGAAAATGGTCAGGCATCATCTGATAGGGGTCAAGTCGCCGTCAAAAGAATACGATGTTTCCCAGTATCGAAAAGAGGCGCTCAAGAAAATTAAGGAAATCATCAAGAGAGGAAAGCCGCCCATTTTTGCAGGAGGGACCGGTTTGTACATGTCTATACTCATTGATGGAATATTCGATCTTAAGTCAAAGAACAACGCTATCAGAAAGCGTTTCCTTAGGTTGGCCGAAACCAGAGGAAGTTCCTTTATCTATAAGAAGTTGCAGCTTGTTGATCCTGAAGCTTCGGCGAAGATTCATCCTCATGATGCGAAGCGTATCGTGCGGGCCCTTGAAGTTTTTGAAATTGCGGGAAAGCCGATCTCGCAACTTCAGAAACAAAGAAAAGGGCTGTCTGACGAATATAAAATTAACATTATTGGCCTTGATAGGAAGCGTGATGAGCTTTATAGGCTCATTGACGAGAGGGTGGACAAGATGTTCGATAGAGGGTTAGAGCAAGAGGCATGTAAACTTCTTAAATCAAAATTAAGCAGAACAGCGGGTTTCGCGATAGGATTGAGAGAATTCAAAGGATATTTCGACGGGCTTTATAATTTAGAGGAAACCAGGAGATTGATAAAAAGGAACACGCGCCAGTATGCGAAAAGGCAACTTACCTGGTTCAGGAAAGATAAACGGATCAAGTGGGTCAAAATAGATGGCAAAAAGAATCCGTTGACAGTTGCAAATGAAATCTTGGGCAAGATAAAGGATAGAAGATGGAGCGAGCGTTATTAGTTACCATAAAGCTAAAGTCCGAGAAGGATAGCTGGAGCCTGGAGGATGCGGCTTACGAACTGGAAGAGCTAACCGCCACCTGCGGGGCTGAGGCTGTGGACAATATCACCTGCGTTTGCGATAAGCCGACCCCCAATTTCTTTATCGGCCGCGGCAAGGTGGAGGAGTTAGCGGATGTAGCAAGAGAAAAGTACGCAGGCACCCTTATTTTCAGTCATGATTTATCCGGGACCCAGCAGCGTAATTTGGAAGAGATAATAGGTAAGAAGACCCTTGACCGCACGCAATTAATCCTAGACATATTCGCCCGTCACGCCAAAAGCCCGGAAGGAAAAACTCAGGTGGAGCTGGCTCAGTTGCAGTATTTGCTACCGAGGTTGGTAGGGAAAGGAATCATCCTTTCGCGTTTAGGGGGCGGCATTGGAACGCGTGGACCAGGAGAACAGAAGTTAGAAGTGGACAGAAGGCGCATCAGAAAAAGAATTGATAAATTAAGAGATGATTTAAAGCATCTTCAACAGCACCGTTCCATCATGAGAAAAAGAAGAATAGAGTTTGCCTTGCCGACGGTGGCGCTTGTGGGTTACACCAATGCCGGCAAGTCCACGCTCCTGAATGCACTTACCCATGCTGGGCAAGTTGTAGCAGACAGCCTGTTCACGACCTTAGACCCTTTATCCGAAGGCATGCAATTACCTAACGGAGAAAAAATCGTCATCTCCGACACCGTTGGATTTCTGCACCGACTTCCGCATCATCTGATCGAGGCGTTTAAAGCGACACTGGAAGAAGTCGTGGTGGCTGATTTACTCATCCACGTTTTAGATGTAAGTGCGCCCCGTATCCATGAACATAAAGAAGCTGTTTATGGCATTCTTAATGGATTGCAGGCAGGAGAAAAGCCCATTATCACAGCCCTCAATAAAATCGATTGCCTGGAAGATGCTTCAGGACTAGAAAGATTAAAAAGGGATTTTACGAATCCCGTGGCCATCTCTGCTTTACGAAAACAAAACCTGGATGTGCTGTTAGAAAAAATCCAGAATAATTTCTCTGACAGGATGGAATACCTCAAAATTAAGATCCCGCACTCCCGCATGGACCTGGTAGATCTTTTTCATCAGCAGGGCAAGATAGAGGATATTAAATACCTGCAAAGCGGTATAAAAATAAACCTTTTTTTACCAAAGATAATAGCTAGTAAGCTACTGCATAACAAAGAGATAGAAAATATCGATTAGAATATCTAATGATTTTTATAAAATATTCTTGACAAATTAGTTATATTATGTTATATATATTAGAAGCAAGAAGGAACGAAGCGAGGAGAAAATGGCGCCTCTTTTTGATATTTATATCAGCCCGGATGAACCGGTTTATGTCATCAGCGTGGTGAGCAAGCTGGTGGATCTTCCCATTTGGACTTTACGACAACTGGACAAAGCCGGGGTTGTGCGTCCGAAGCGGATCGGGAAAAAGAGCCGTCTTTATTCTTTGAAGGAAGTAAAAAGATTAGAATATGTGCACTATCTGATGGAGGAGAAACGTGTGAACATTCACGGCATAAAGATAATTCTTGAGACCAAGGAAGAATAATTTTTTTTCCTTCGTGGTTAGCACTCATGATATAGGACTGCTAAAATAAATTAAGGAGAAGACAGATGAGGTTGGATAGATTCACTCTCAAATTACAGGAGGCATTACAGGACGCCGTAAGCCTCGCTACGGAAAACGGGCAACAACAGGTGGAGCCTGAGCATTTATTTTACACCCTGCTTAAGCAGGAAGGGAGTATCGCGGCTGAGGCGCTTGAAAAAAGCGGAATATCAAGTCGTTCTCTGCTTAAGCTCTTGGAGGAGGATTTTCGTAAAGCCGCAAAAGTCTCCGGAAAAAACCTCCAAACATATTTTTCCGGCCGTTTCCATACCCTGCTCCAGCATGCCGCCAAGGAAGCGAAGGCCTTAAAGGATGAGTTTGTTTCAGGGGAACATATCCTTCTGGCTTTGTTTTCCGATGAAGATTCTGCGGTAACCAAAGAGTTTAAGAAACTTGGGGTCACTAAAGAAAAAATCCTTTCTGCCCTTGCCGAGGTGCGCGGCAGCCACCGCATCACGGATGAGAATCCGGAGGAGAAATTCAAGGCGCTGGAAAAATACGGCCAGGATATTACGGAGATAGTGTAAACTATTCTGTACGCTTTTAGATTAAAAGTTCTTTGAAAAGCAATAAAAATGGCATACCTTAATGGTTGTTGAGCATTATTAACCATTAACCGGGCTCAATAAGCCCAGGAGGTATGCCATGAGAAGCGTT
>JAZDOJ010000011.1:0-2823 GCA_043798795.1 Candidatus Omnitrophota bacterium | reverse complement strand
GTCCTGGCCCCCGGGACCTGGCCGTGGCCGAAAATACGGCTTGTGGGAATCTTATAATATTTCTTGAGGGTATTCACCAGATAGACCAAGGAGTCCATCTGGCTGCGCGAGACTCTCTCCTTGCTGAAGTTGCCGACCAGGCAAATGCCTATCCCCTTATGGTTCATTCCGGAAGCCTGGCAGTGGGCGCCATCCTGCTGCTTGGTCCAGCGGGGAGAGGGCTCTATCTGACCGTCAATCTTTCCGTGGGTGCTGCCGTTATTAATCACAAAGTGATAGCCTAACCCTTTAAAACCCCTCCTGGAGTGCATGCTATCCAACGAAAGGGCATCCCCTGCATCGGTTGCGCTGTGATGAACGATAATGTAAAGCCACTTTTTGGAAGGATACAGCGTGATAACGGGTTTTATCGGCGCGGCGCGGGGAATAATCAAGCGCTGCCCCCTTTCTAATTTCTGGGGCTGGGTGATGTTATTGACCCGCATAATATCCGCGACTTTCACATCATACATCTTGCCGATACGCCAGAGTGTTTCTCCCGGAGCCACCATGTGGAATACGTCATGGCGCACGATAGGCCCGGGCGGTAAAGGATAGAATTCTCTCCCGGGGGCAGGGGCTGTCACGGGCGCTGTCACACAGGAACTCAACATCAGCGTTAAGCCTATGATAACCGCAAGATAAATACATTTTTTTCTATTCATCAAAGTTAAAACGTAAAGGTGGTGCTGAGGGAAAAATAATCCTGGCTGTCGTTGCTAGAATCCGGATACGCTTTCCCCGGCATAAAGTGGCCGTATTCCAGGGAACAGCCCATGTCCGAAAAAATCCTCCACCCCAGCGTCACATCAATCTCACTTCCGACATCATCCTTAGCTTCAGAAGCCTGTGGGTCATCGATCCCGCCGGCCGTTTTATCTTTATAGAATCTGTAATAATCCACGCCAAGGGTCATATTTTTAAAAAAGCTGCATTTCTCCAAAGGCCTCAAAGAGACTCCTGTACGATAAAGGTGCAGATTGGATAACCTTGGAGAAAGTGCAAGACCTGTGAAGAGATAGCCGAAATAGAGAAAATTCCTGTCCTTTCCAAAAACATTCCCATTCTGGGTATCGGTGACACTCACTCTATCAGAATCTCCTGAGCCAAAGGCGTACTCAAAAAAAAGCCTGGGTCGAGCATAGACGGCCGGCTGATACGTCATTTTAAACCCGGCAGCCCAGGCATCCACACTTTTTTTCTCATCCGTATTGTAGATAATGCTCTTTCCGGTCTGTTTGATCAATTCTAAGTCATAGGTGAGAACGGATCCGACCTTGCCCCGGGAACCGGCCCCGAAATACTCAGAGTTGTATTGGAAGTCATGGGAGGGGTCCTGTGGCCGTTCATCGCTCTCGTCTCTCTGGATGATCGCATATCCATAAAAAGTGCTGCGCGAGAATCCTAAATAGCTGTATTCCAGTCCGTAAAAATATCTGTCACTTTCTTTATCGTATCCGGGCACGCTGATATCGATATTCTCTTCGTGAGGCAGGGTGTTGGCGGCAAATGCCCGAAGATCCCATTTCGGAAAAAGAAACAAGATTTGTGCCCCATCAAAAACACCGCTATAGGCGATCCCCTGGCCAACGCTCAAATACTGCCTCCCCAGCTTTATCCAGAGAGGCCGAACATCCAGATTAACATAGGCGTATTCCAGATGGGGGCCGTCATGATCCCAACCGCCGGCCGTCTCTTTGGGCCGGTCATCCAGCATCAAGTCTTTGACACGCAGATACAGATAATGTTCGTTTTCAAAAGGAGCTTCCAGCGCAGGCTTCAGTGCCAGCTTCATCCAGAGCCGGGAATCGATCCAGTGCCTCTTCTTAAGAAGATCCTCTGTCGAGGCGTCATTGTCGTCGTTTCTGTATTTGATATAGCGGTAATTAAGCCACGCGCCATAATCCAGCAACCACTGCCTGTTGTTTTCTTCCGGGCCAGCCTCTGTTGTTGCCAGGTCGCGCCGGGCCTCTTCCTCTATTCTCCTCTTTGCCTGTTGGCCAAATATTTCTTGCGGCCTTAAAAAGACTGATGTCGCAGCGCAAAAGAAAAAGAGAATAACTAGCAGAGTTCTCATAAATTTACTTTACGACCTTACCCTTGGCCGCTTCATTCTTTTGGGCAAGATAATCTGCTGCCTGGGTAAAAATGATGATGAATTCCGAACCGCTGAGTAGATCGTCCTGGTTTCCTTCCGTCATGATACCCGTGAAAACCAACTCATTTAAAGCGCGTCTTTCATTCATGCCGAAGATCCTGGCGCCGATGCCTCCTTTCATCCTTAAGGCCTTACAGAACATATAGGCCGTCAATCCTTTGCGCAAAGGTTCTTCGGGTGAGAAATTCTGCGCAACCTTTGCGGGCAGGATCTTCTTTTCTTGAAGGAAGCGGAGCTGCGCTGCCTTTTCTTGCGAAAACAATTCATCTTCTCCCAGCAAGATGAGAAGCGGCCGGATAGTATCTGAACGGACCACATATTGTTTTGAGATGACTTCCTGAAAAAAGGCAAGATCCGAGGAAGAGCTACTTTCTAAGACAGGTTCGCTTATCACAGAAGGCTGAGGCTCGGTAAAAAGTAGTTCATCCCTGGCCTCCTCATCTAAGCGCCTTTGGCCCTTCAGCGTCTCGGCGGATAAAAGGTGTGTCAGAGAAAACAAAAATACAAAAACAAGGACCGGTTTCCTCATTGAAGTTATCTTACATTATAAAAAAGACAAGTCAAGAGAAAATAAAGCTATTCTTAATTATTCCTGGCTTAAACTCCTTAAGAATCAATGAGTTATG
>JAZDOJ010000037.1:0-52371 GCA_043798795.1 Candidatus Omnitrophota bacterium | reverse complement strand
ATCAAGTAGAAGCGCAAATCTGTGGGTATACGGCATTATAAGCCAAGTTATGCAAGAACAACAACCAGAGGTTATGCCAAGACATGTAACAATTTTCAGAGAACCCCAATACGAAAGCGTACAATTATCTTGACAACACTTTATCAATTGCAAACCTTGTCATTTGCCAAAACTTGTGTTATACTTTATGTAGAAGTTTGACAGATGTGTTGACAATTAGGTACACTCACTGATAAAGGCAAACTAGCAGCAATGCTGGGGCGCAAAACCTCCGGCCCGGAATACCGGGTAGCGGGGTTGCCAAAGAGCGAAAAAACCCTAAAGATTGCCTTTAGGGTTTTTTGTTTTTGGGGGTGCCGGATGAACCTTTCGGAACATCTGAAAAAGAATCAACGGGTAGTTACGTTCTTGAATCGCGCAGAAATTGATTTTTTGGATAAGCTGGGCAAGGATGCCTTGTTTTCAACCGGCTCTAAATTATCCCGCGCTAAAATCATTGCCTGGTTCGTTGATTTTATGAAAGCGTTAAACATTAACGGAAAGAATATTAAGTCCGAAGAGGATTTGGAAAATAGAATCAGGGAAATTATGGGGCAAAAAGGGGTCAGTCCCACTACACCAGCCACGGAAGGTTAGCGAGGTGTTTGATGAAAAAAATGTTTATGGCTTTGATCTTAGCGTTCTGTTGTACAGTGACCCTGGCTCATGCGGGTGACACATCATCGCTACCTGTTTCATGCACGATCCCAGCTATCCCGGGCGTGAATACGCCTCTCTTGGAACAGGAACAGGTCCAGGTCACGGCCGAGGCAGAGAAGCTGATCCAGCAGGACGCGCAAGCAGCCAGCGTGAACGTCTCAACCCCGCAGATGCTCGTTAAGACGTACTACGCGCGCTAACTTTAGTTCGGAGTTCGTTGTTCGGAGCTTAAAGATTTTACTACGAACTATGAACTACGAACTAACTACTCCGTTTTCTTCATTGGAATATTGTAACTGAAGCTGTCGCCTTCCGATAATTCAAAATCGACAAAGATAGGCACGGTAGGTATATATTGGGCAGGCACTGTCTTTAAATCCAGGGTGAGCCTGTGTTTACCCAGGTTCGCCTTTTTAAACGCGTATCTTCCGAAATTATCCGTCTTAGCCCTGCTTCCGTCTTCCAGGTAGACCTCGACCCCTTTTAAGCCAACAGAACCAGGACCCAGCTCTTTTTTCCCATCCACATCATCAAAGACGATCCCTACAATCTCCGTCTTGCTGAGAATCCCGAAGTTAATCTGGGTGCTTGCGGCCTGCAGGATAGGGGCTTCCTGGGTAGACGGGACGGTCAAGAGGAAACCAGGCGGAATCGTAGTGGTATCAATATTGACAAAGGCCTTCGCCGCCTTAATTTTTCTGAACCGGTAATAACCAAACAGGTCTGTCACTTCAAATTTATCTTTGCCCATCCAAATCTTAACACCCTCCACCGGCGGTTCATCCCTTTGCCTGAGCCCATCGGAATTATAGTCTTTGAATACGTAGCCATCAATGGCCCCCACGGATTCCCAGCGCAAGCCTGTATCCCAAAGATAGCGCAATCCTGAGTAAAAATTCACATCGAGGCGCTTCTGCGTCGTGGGATTTTCAGCCCAGACATTGCGCACGCGGGTATTGAAAAAGGCCTCCAGGTCCGGCGTGGGTTTGTAAGAGATCTCGCCGTAGCTTTCCACATAATCCTCTCCCGAAAGGAAGCTGAAAGGCGATAAGGTATTTTCCTCGTCCCGATAGAAAAAGCGTAAATTGACAAAGAAGGGTGATTTAAAGATCTGCCTGCCCCAATCCAGGCCCGTCTGGAGGGCGCGGGGATGTGATTTCTCATCCGCCTTCAAGGCCTCAATCCACCCGAATTCCTGGTTGACAAAATAATTGAGGTCTTTTATGATATTGAAACTTATTCCCATCATGATACGGTTATTGATGTAGTCCAGGGTAGGAGATCGGAAATTATTTGTATGATAGTAACGGTACATGATGAACGTATTGATCCTTCTTATCCAATCGAAATACCTGTTTAAAGAGAGCCCGGCGTTATAATTACGGAGAGGGGAAACCTTTCCCAGGTCATTTTGCAAGGCATAATCCACTCTCCAGACGGTCGCCGGGTCGGCCTGGAGGCTTACGCCCAAATTCATATCCTGGTTCCAGGCATCCTCATCTGTAGGACGGGGGAAAAGCCTGTCTTGATAAAAGTCTGTTCTGGCATTAACCGTAAGATATTCCCGCGGCGTGTAAAAAATATTTGTCAAGAGGCCTAATTCACCAGCCCGGGACCCCAGGCCCGTCATGGTCAGGAATTCTTTATCGATATTGCGAAATTCCGAGTTGACGATGAGGTCGGGGATGCTGGTAGAGGCATTGAGCAGATAGGCAAATTTTTTTGAATCAAAACCTACATCACCACTCAGGCTCCCCTTGGCAAAGTCAAGACTAAAATCAGCGTCGTAACCGTATTCATTAAGCTCAGGGAGCCGGTCGCTGCCCCCGCCGCGAACAATAGAAAAACCATATTTCTGTTTTTCCTTCGGCTTGATATTCACATCGATACCGGTCAAATAAGATTCCCTCTCTGTGGTAAATCCCGGCGTGAAATCTCCGTAAAGACCGCCTCTTTCCGTGCCCCAAAAAACGGTATAATCTATCATGTTATCAAAAGCAGGGGAATTTAACATGGCACCGCGCAAATTCCCTCCCCATAAAATCAGGTTCGAAAGAGCCGGTGTAAAGTCCAGCAACCGTACATTGAAATCCTTAAAAGTGCCGAGCCTGCCTTGCGTCAATCCAACGGACATATAGGAGACTTCCGAAGTGTCTTGCCAGACGTTCCCTGAAACCGTTGAATCAAACATCCCATAGGGCGTTTCTCCAAAAAAAGTCAACGAATGTCTCCAGGAATAACTGCTGCGCTTTAAGGAATCCCATTTTCGACCTGTTTCAAAAGAAGACCAATCCAGATAATAACGGAATTTAAAGTTTTTCGCTTTTTCTTCAGCCTGACGCAGCTCTTCCTCAAGCGTTGGGCCTTGGGGCCTGGGAGGAATCGTAAGAAACTCTAAAGTCCATCGGCCGTTTTGGTCCCAGATATGAAGAAAGGTATAGCCAATCCTTTCTCCCGTAACGAGAATTTCATCAAGTCCTTTTCTTTCGACTTTTAAAACAAGTGGCTCGGTGACAAGGAATCTCTGGATACCTCTCCCTTTGATCGCAATGGTTTCTCCCTGCTCAATCTCAATGGGTTGCCTTATGCGGCTAAAAGATTCATCCAAAGTTAATTCCCTGGGTGCATAAATCCTTTTTTTGATTTCCCCGGGTAGGGAGACAGCTTTTGCGGGCCTCTGAGCGGCCGGCATGGCAGGCACGACCGGCCTCTGTTTCTCTCGCATCATTTCCTTTTGAATCTCAAGCAGTTCCATGTATTCGGCAGGGGTTGCGGAAGGAATTTTTTGAGTCGGCATAACAGCCGCACCAGGAATCATACGCTCTGTCATCTCAATGTATTTTTGGGCTGCCTCATAATCAGGCTTGGCTAACAGGGCCTTCTTAAACTCATGCAAAGCCTCTTCATAGCGGCCTTGCTGGAAGAATTTTATCCCAATTTCGCACAGATACTCGGCAATTTGAGAATAGGCGAACGCGCACGGCACCCATGAGGCCGACAGGACCGCCCAGGCACAGATTATAAAAAAAAGGATTTTTAATCCTTTTGTTTTGGTTATTAACCTCGAAATTGTCACCATTGCTATCTTAATGTGCCGACCCTTAGAACCTCGCCCCTCCCCCCAATTTCTAACTCTGCTTCTTTGATAATAACAGGGCCCCTTCCAAGCTTTGCCTCTTCTTGCGCTTTGCCGATATCAAGTGTCATGACCAGATTATATTTACCCTTCGATAAAGGATCTTTCCATCTGGAAGTTAATTTTGCCGATTCGCCGGGAAAGAGATAAACATCCGTTAAATCTCCTCTGGCAAAAATCATGCCTTGATTGTCCATGATATGGAAAGTCCCTGCTGCCGTGATGTCGACGTTTCCCGAATTCTTGAAATCTGCGCTCATCTTCAGCGGTTCACTCCCTGAGAGCCGTTCCAGAGCTAGATTCGAGACTTCAGCAGTTCTGCGAATGGTTGCTTCCACCTCAATATAAAACAGGGCGCCAATCCGAACCACCACCCCTAACTGCGTCATGTCTTTAACGTCAGGTTCAGACAAAAGGCTTTCAAAAAAAAGGGCGGCGTAATATCCGCCGCTGCTATTCTCAGGCACCCGAATTGTATAATGGAGGGCCTGTTTCCCGAAAGCAGGGACCACAAAATCGTTTAGCGAAGTGGTTATCCAGCGGCTTGCGGATAACGCGTTCGTTCCGGCCGCAGAGAAATTCTTCGTGCCGTCATGCAAAGGTGTATAAGCCCAATCCTCTAAATAGCTCTTCACGATGATGGAATATTCGGAAGGATTATCCACCTCGATGGTCCCGGTTTTCGTTCCGCCGGCCGGGATGATGAGGCGTATTTTAGTCGGATTGATACGCACCGTGGCCGCTTCCAGGCCTTGCGCAAAAAGGAAAAAACTCATAACGCTAAAGAGTGGTAAAAGGATGCTCATCCGGTTCAACATTCTCTAATCCCGCTGAGTGAGGATCTTTAAAGATCCTGCTTTGTCTTTTGAGAAATCAGCCTCTTTGATAAAGGTCTTTCCTTCCCCCGTGTCAAAATTAATTACCAGGTTGTATTTTCCCGAAGGCACCTTTTCAGAAATCTTCACTGAGAAGGCAGCCTCTCCTCCGGCAGGAAGATAAACCTTTTGCATCTGCCCCCTATCCGCCACGATTCCTTTATCATCCATTATATAATAGGAACCTTGAGCTATCAACAGGCAATCCCCTGAATTCATAAGAGAACTCTCGATGCGGTCTTCAAGGACAGTTAGCTTATTAATTTTTGCTTCTTTAGTTTTATTAGTGGTTTCCAAAAACAAGGCGCAACCGGCCTTTTCTTTAATCCCTACACCTTTTTCTCCTGATACGGCACCATCTCCTTTTTCAAAGAAAAGGACCGCATAATAACCGCCCAAGGCATTCTGGGGCACTTTGACGGAATAGGTCACTTCCTGTTTTGATTTGGAGGGCACGATAAACAGAGGGGTGGTTATACTGACCCATTTCCCGAAAGAGCGAGACGTTGAACCCAAAGGAAGTACGGTCTTAAACCCCCGGAAAGGCGCCTCGTAAATAAAATCTTCAAGATACGCCTTGAGCGTCACGGCTTGACCGTACAGGTTGGAAACCGTGACAGAACCAGACACCGTCTCTCCCGGCTTCGCATCAATTTTGATTTCCCTTTTATCCAAGACAAGCTGCGCAAATGCCGTAGAACTGAAAAACAAAAAAAGAACCCCACTTAGAAAAAATGTACTTTTTTTCATCTTTTTCTCACTCTCTTGAAAAAGCCTGACTCTTTAAAGTTCCTACCTTATAGAGAAGATATTGTCAATGACCCTGTGTAAGAACCTGGCACATCTCCCGGAGAAAAAACCTGAGCCTCGGAACCCAATTCAATGTCGCCCGCAGGAAGAGCCGGATCTTTTGTGACGAGCCCGACATACATTCTTAACCAGCCCTGAGCGATGTCTGTGAGCAGGACATTAACCGTACTGACATCTCTGAGGAGCACTTTGGCTATTCTATCCCCTCCCGTTTCCGGAGCCTCAACGCCATTGACTATTCTTTTCTTCACAAGAGTCGCTGTGCCTTTAACGCCCAGGCCGCTGCCAATAGGTTGGCCTGCTGGCTCTGTCCCGGTGAACAAGAAGGACATCTGGGTTATCGCTGCACCCCCACCGTAGGTATAAGCCATATCAATGGAGTAAAAGTGGTTAGGCAAAAAGACCGAAAACGGAATCCCATTCGCTGTGCCGGTTAAAAGCGTTAAGGGATCGAAATCCAAGGATGTATAATTCGTCGTATCCGCCCAATCCGAAGGATTAGCCCCCGTCCCCAAAACTCGCAAAGTTACCGGGCTGATACCCGTAGGGCCGGTTACCGTGGCTGAGGCTGATAACGTGCTGGTGGAGGCAGCAAAACTGACTCCGCACACCAACAAGGACACACATACAACGGCCAAGATTTGAAAACCCTTTCTTCTCATGCAACACTCCTTTCGTTTTTTCTCATGTGAACAGAGGACTACCTTCCTCTATGTAAGGAAATTTCTAGAAATTCAACAAGCCCAGGCTGCAAAATTCAAAAAACATGCAGCCTCAACCTGATTATTTTCTGATCTTATCCTCTATCTCCCTTACGGAGTCAGAGTAAACGTGACTGTGCCCGAGTAGGTACCGTACGTCTTGTCAGACGGAACTGGAGTTACGCCTGTTGCATCACCAACACCTGTGGCCAAGCCATAGTAAACTCTCAACCATCCACCTGATAGTTGAGCTTTTGTAAAAGGCTTGTTGTTGCTTGCGGCATAACTGTATTTGCTGATTTGCGTACCTGCTGTGCTGGACGTCTGCTTCATAAAGGTGACGTTCACATGGCCATCCAAGTTGGACGTTCCGTTAAGCAAAGATGTTATTGTGTGCGTGACCGTCCAATCCGCCGAATTGGAGTTGCATCCTACATCCACCGCATAGTAGGAACCGTCGGAGGTCGTAAAAATCTTGTTCACCGTATCATACACGAGCGTGCCGAAGTTGATGCTCGTTGCCGTTGTAAAAGTGGTCCCCACGACCTTTGAAACAGTCACGGTCAGGCCATTCTGTTGAGGCACGACAGCTTGCACTCCGACACTCTTGGTATCAGCAGCTAGACCTATCGAGGCAACACCCAAAAGTAGCGTTAAACTGATTATTGCCGTTAAACCTTTCTTCATCTTTTTCACCCCCCCTCCTCTTGATTCAATTTTGCTTTCCTTAAATCTCGGAAATCGAATACGTGATACGCGTTGTATAATCCCCTGCCATAATATCAAAAGACGGTTTTAATTCGTAAATGACTTTGAACTTATCCGATGAGCCCGCGGGGTCTGAAACAAATAAAATCGTCTCTCCGATATTGACTTCTGCGGGAGAGCTAAGGATGAGCCTTCCCCTCGTTCCGAGGCTCTCTTCTCTTAATGTAAAGAATTGCTTCGGGATGACATTACCTTCCTTATTGACGAGTCCGGTGGTTAAAAACTGGGTGATCTGATAAGGCCTGCCGATGTTGCTGGCAATCTCAAAGATAACCTCGGATTGCTTGGGCGCGGCTTGCGGTTTCAAATCACGGAATTCGATGGTTCCTCCCAACTCCGGAGTGATCTTCAAATCAAAAATTCTGGCCACATCCACTTCCAGATCCATTTTGCCGATAAGTTCTTGCTGACCGATTCCTTCGAGCATGTAGCGGATCTGCCCTCTGTAGCGTCCTGCTTTCTGGTTGCCTGTAGGGGCGAGACTATAGGTGATGAGAAATTGATCCTCTGCGCCCGTCGGTCCTGATAAATAGACAGCCTCCTGAGTCTCAGAAAGCCGTGTATTCTGGTTAGGCCCCATCCCTTTTCCTGCCTGGCTGACCCTAAAATAGATAGCATCCGGGGAAAGCCTGTTTCCTTCCATGGATTCTATGAAACCCGACAAAGACTGGAGAATTCTAAACTGGCTCCCCCTTCCTCCTTTGATGCCAAACAACACATCGCAGGCCTGTCCGTCCGGTCTGGAAGCGTCCAGCCTTATAGAACTTGCTCCCGTCAAAGTCTTTATTTCGAAAGAGGACTCAGCCTGAATCTCAGCCGAGATATTCAATATCACGTTCACCGGAGGCTCAGCGGCATTGATGGCTTCCAGAGTAAAAGATATTCTGCCACGGTAGGATCCGGAAGGGACATTAAAAGGAGGCTTGAGGATATAAACCAATTTAAAGGTATCGGAGATGCCCTGACTATTGGAAACATAGAGAATCGTCCTGCCGGGCGAAACGCTCATTTCCTGCTGCGCGGTCAGGGTTCCTGCGGCATTGCTTCCTGGAACAGCATAAACAGTGAAATTCTCTCTTGATAATGTCTGCCCCTGGACACTTGTTAAAGGCTCCAGCAGACTTTGGATGACTTGATATTGCTTCGCTATATCAGAAGTGACAGTGACGATTGCTTCTTTTGTCGTGTAAGGCAAGGTACCCCTGGCCCGTTCGAATCTCAGGTCATTGCCTCCCTCATAGGGAACGACAGAGATACGAAAGGCGGCCCAACTGGAAACAGGAAGGAAGAACCAGAGGGCTAACGTCAAAATAAATGTCAAAAACGTTAACCTTTTCATGTTACCTATCACCCTCAAATGTATTATCATAACTTGCCTTTTTCATGCTGTCAACTATTTTCTGTCAAGAGCCTAGATAAATAAAAA
Source organism: Candidatus Omnitrophota bacterium (assembly GCA_043798795.1). Classification (GTDB taxonomy): domain Bacteria; phylum Omnitrophota; class Gorgyraeia; order Gygaellales; family Profunditerraquicolaceae; genus JBDRKE01. The sequence continues at coordinate 43,956 of JAZDOJ010000037.1, read as the reverse complement.
ATCCGGATTGACCCATAAAGTCAATCCGGCTTAAATCTTCCGTGGCCTCCCCTCAACTTCCTCCAAATTGAGGAGAACCGGATAATAAGTTCTTTTTTAAAGAATTAATTAAGTATACTCTATATTTGCTTTTTTGTCAAGCTTAAATCTCAATACTATCAATGAGTTAACTCAAGTTCCCCTCACTGTTTTTTACCAGATCAGAAGGGGATGCTGTCAGATCAATTTTTAATGAATGCATAAATAGGATCATGTATAATTTACCTTCCTTTATGGCAAAAAGGCTTCCCTTTATGCGACAGAAGAATTTCTCTTTTTGTTCCTTCGTGTTGCGGACTTTCAGGACATAAAGATAAGGCGTGGGTGGCTGCAGCTCCTCATTTTCAACCTCTTTTAACATACAGATAAAATGACGTTTGATGATGCTGCGGATCCCCTCTTTGTCGACCGTCTCGGAGCTCGACATCATTCGTTTTCTTTTATCGTCAGAAGTTAAATTTTTGTAAAGTACGTCTCTCATCGTTTTCTCCAAAGCCGGGTTACCGCTTAAAAATTTCTCCTCATTGTTTTGGCAACCCGGCTTATCCCCCCCCTTGTCCTTGTCCCCCCAAAGGAAGACAAGGGTGGCTGGTGGGGATATCGATAAACTTTTATAAGCTTTTTAAGAAGGAACGAAAAAAAATCTGAACTCTTCTTATTCTCTAAGAGTTCCACTTAAATTATATAGTGAAACATGGCCCATTTCAAGGTGATGGGGACTTTTTTAGAAAACGCTTTCTTTGCTAAGACTTGAAATGGATGCGGTGCTCTTTTCCTTGAAACAATCTTTTTAGGTTGGACTTATGACGCAGAAGAATGGAGATGGCAATGACAGTAGCGAAGAGGATCAAAACAGGAGGTTGTTTAAAAATCCCCATGCAAATCGGCAGCAAACAAGCCGAAATGACGGAAGCCAAAGACACAATCCGAGTGCCAAGAAACACCACAAGCCAGGTCAAGACTAAAATAATAAAAATATATCTTAAGGGGCTGACCCGAAATGCAAGGGCCAGCATCACGCCAAACGTCGTGGCAACGCCTTTTCCCCCTTTAAACTTTAAGAAAAGGGTCCAATTATGTCCGCAGATACTGCTGATACCCATTATGAGACGAAGGGTCAGGAGATCCAAAGAGGAGATTCTTGGAGCTAAGGCCTCTGCGACAAAAATAACGCAGGTCGCCCCCTTAAGCATATCCAAGGTCAATACAAACAGAGCGGCTTTCTTACCGAACGTGCGCAGCACATTGGTCGCACCCACGTTTCCGGAGCCGAGCTGACGGATATCCATTCCCTTGAATACCCGTCCGAAAATATAGGCCGTAGGGATAGAGCCGATGAGATAGCTAATGGTTATTCCGAACAGTATCCAAAGCATAGAGCGTCTTGAACCCCCGCATAATGTAATCACAGCCGGAAATGAGAGTGAAAAGAACGGCAACCCACCAAAAGAGAAAAGAAAATTCCCACTGCAGAATGACGCAGATCACGGCAAGCATTTGGAAAATCGTGGTCAACTTACCCCAGAGAGTGGGAAAAATATTGATTTTTTGTTTAACGATAAAGATAACCACGGCACCCAAAAGAATCAAGATATCCCGGCTGATGATGATGAGAACAACCGTAAGAGGAAATTTGATCCTTAAGGGGACGGCGTAAAGTGAGATAAAGCCGCTCATCAGCAAAAGCTTATCTCCCAGGGGATCCAGGATTAAACCCGCCGGAGACTGTTGTTTCGATTTTCTGGCAATGAAACCGTCAATACCGTCGGAGATGACCCCCAAAAGAAACAGGGAGAGGGCGATGAACCTTAGGTAATCCCTTTCGAACGGATTCTGTCCAAAATATATAAAGCAGGCCACAAAGAAGGGGACGATCAGAATGCGGAACGTCGATATTTTATTAGCGATGTTCATAAATGAGGCCACGACTTACGGAACAAGGTGAACGTAAGTCGTTTGGCCGAATTTATCCCGAGCGTGCGCAGTAGATTTCGAAGAAATCTACAAGCGCTTACGCGAGGGAAAAGAAGTCACTTGATAATCCTGATGCGCTGCGGCGGCCAATAAATCAAAATGGCTTTCCCGATGACATTTTCTTCGGGTACAAACCCCCAGTAGCGGCTGTCTCTTGAAGAAGCGGAATTATCCCCCAGCACAAAAAAGTTTCCCGGGGGGACAACAATCTCCTCTTCTTCCTTCGCGAAATCTCCCCTGTTATAATAGAACCTCTGGCTGAAGACCGGATCAAGCAAAGGTTCGCCGTTGACAAAAAGGGTCCCGTTTTCGATGGCTAGCTTATCTTGGGGCAGACCTACCAGCCTTTTGATAAAATCCTTTTTCTTATCCTCCGGATAAATAAAGACGACCACATCCCCTCTCGCAGGTCTCCTTAGCCCCGGCAGCCTCAAACCGGTCAAGGGGACCTTGGCCCCGTAAATGAATTTGTTCACTAATATGAGGTCCCCTTCCATCAGCGTGGGCTTCATAGAACCTGTGGGGATCTTAAAGGCCTGTACTAAAAATGTGCGGATAACCATGGCCAAGAGAAACGCTATGACGATCGATTCAATCCATTCACGTAATACCGTCTTTTTCTTAGAAGCCTCAGCGCTTCTTGAGTCACTCATATCTTTAGCACCTCCAAAAAAGCCTCCTGTGGGATTTCTACTTTGCCGAATTGCTTGAGCCTCTTCTTTCCCTTGCTTTGCCCCTCCCAGAGCTTGCGTTTGCGCGTGATGTCCCCGCCGTAACACTTAGCCGTGACGTTCTTGCCTTGGGCCCGGACTTTTTGGGAAGCGATAACCTGATTCCCCACGGCCGCCTGAATACTCACCTCAAACAGCTGCCGGGGGATCAATTCTTTGAGCCTTGAAACCAGGGCGTGCGCCTTGTTGTAAGCCCTGTCTTTATGGATCAGCGTGGAAAAGGCATCGCACACAACGCGATTAAGCATAATATCAAGCTTCACCAGCCTGGTCGGCAGATAACCCTGGAATTCGTAATCCAGAGAACCGTAACCCCTGGTGATAGACTTCAGTCGGTCGTAAAAATCAACGATGATTTCAGAAAGCGGCACTTCAAAAGTGAGCTCAATCCTGTCTTCCCCCAGGTGCTTCCTGGATTTATAAGTGCCGCGACGGGCCTTGGCCAGCTCACAGACAGGCTCAATGGTATCGATGGGTACAATCATCAAAAGGTTAACATACGGCTCAAAACAGGCCTGGATCTCGGAAGGATCAGGTAGTTTGAAGGGGGTATCCACATCAACGGTCTCGCCGCTTTTTGTCTCGACCCTGTAGACGACATTAGGCACCGTCAAAATCAGATTCAAATCATATTCCCTCTCCAGGCGTTCCTGCACGATCTCCATATGTAAAAGCCCAAGGAACCCGCAGCGAAAACCCGTGCCGAATGACTGCGAATTCTCCGGCTCAAACACAAAAGAGGCATCCGATAATTTCAACTTGTCCATGCCATCGCGAAGGTTGGGAAAATCTTTCGGGTTCACGGGATAAACCCCGCAGAACACAAGCGGTTTTAGCGTCCGATATCCGGGCAAGGCTTCGGCGCAGGGGTTCAATTCATCCGTAATCGTATCGCCGATGATAATCTCTCGGGGGTCGCGGATATTTGCGGTAAAATAACCGACCTCACCGCACGTTAACTCTTGCACCTCGGAATACTTTAAATCTTTGAATACGCCCAATTCCTCTAATTTATAGTTCTTGCCGGAATGCATCATTTTGATTTGGGTCTCCTCCCCTATCTTTCCGTCAACGACCCTTACAAAGACCACGACCCCTTTAAACGTATCATAACGGCAATCAAACACGAGGGCTTTTAAAGGATGGCTCTCTTCGCCGATGGGAGCCGGGATAACCTTGATAATCCTCTCTAATATTTCTGAAACGCCTGTCCCCTCTTTGGCAGAAGCCAGAATAATGTCTTCTTCCCTAAATCCCAAGACACTGGTGATTTGATTTTTGACTCTCGGGATATCCACGGCCGTCAAATCGATTTTATTGATGACAGGAATGATGACCATGTTATTTTCCATAGCCAGATAATAGTTGGCAATAGTCTGGGCCTCTATGCCTTGAGCCGCATCCACCACCAGTACCGCTCCCTCGCAAGCCGCCAGGGATTTTGAGACCTCGTACGTAAAATCCACATGGCCGGGCGTATCAATCAGGTTCAATACGTAGCTTTCTCCTGAATCCAGTTGATACGTCAAGCGGACCATGGAGGCTTTAATGGTGATGCCTCTTTCTTGCTCAAGGTCCATATCGTCCAGCAGCTGGCTCCCCTTATGTGTCTTTGATACCGCTTTGGTCAATTCCAGGATCCTGTCAGCCAGCGTGGATTTACCGTGGTCGATATGGGCGATGATTGAGAAATTCCGAATAAGGGATTTATCCATGGATATGGCTCAACGCTTCCTCCACGACTTGCTCAATGGTCATACGCGTGGTATCGATATAGACAGCATCGGGGGCCCTTTTAAGGGGCGCAACCGATCTTGTGGAATCGATGGTGTCGCGATTACGCAGATCATGCTCCACATCCTCCAGGGTGCTATTCTGGCCGAGACCCTTCAACTCATCGAATCTTCTATGGACTCTTTCGCTAAGGTTCGCATCCATATAAAACTTTTTGTCGGCGTCGGGAAAGACCACTGTTCCGATATCGCGTCCGTCCAACACGCAACTGGCCTTAGCGCCGAAACCTCTCTGCAGCTCAACCATCGCCTCACGGACTTCCCTGATCCTGGCGATATCCGAGACATGCCGGGCGATGCGCGCTTCCCGGATGTCACGGCTGACGTCCTGTCCGTCTAATAAGACCCTCAGAGAGCCATCTTTATCTGTCTTCATCTCAAGATGGGTATTCCGCGCGACCTGCACGACCTTCCGGATATCCTTGATATCCACTTTGGATTCCAGGATCTTCAAGGTCAAGGCCCTGTACATAGCGCCGGTATCAATATAAAGAAAGCCCAATTTCTGGGCTATTTTTTTTGCGACCGTGCTCTTACCTGCGCCCGCAGGACCATCAATGGCGATAATCATATTTTGGATTTCTCTAGCTTTTCTCTTTTTCCCCTTGCCTCACCCAAAATGACCTTTAGCCGTTTTCTATCCTTCCTTCTCAAGGCGCCTTTTATCTGAGACAATTGAGCTTCGAATGATTCTATGGCCTTTACTAAATTCTTTGTGTTGCTTAAAAAGATCTGAACCCAAAGCTCAGCTTCGGAACGAGCGATGCGCGTCGTATCTTTCAGGCCGCTTGCCGCGAACCGTAAATAATCTTTAGGGACAGCCCCCATCAACGCAAAGGCAGCTACGTGCGGCAGGTGGCTTGCAAAAGACAAAATCTTATCGTGGCTTTTGGGCGTCAACAAAACCGTTTGTGCACCCAGCTTCTGCCATAATGCCTTTATTCGGCTCAGGGCCGAACTGGATGCTGCCACCGTAGGCGTCAGAATACAAAGAGAGTTTTCAAACAAATCCTCGCGCGCCTGAAGAATTCCGGTTTTTTCAGAGCCGGCCAGGGGGTGGCCTCCGATAAAATTGGGAAAAATCTTCGAAAGAATTCTGACGATTTCTGCCTTTGTGCTACCCACGTCCGTAACCAAACAATCCCTGCTTATGAGCCGAGAAAGGACAGGAGCTATTTTGATGATGGTCTCTACCGGCATGGCTAATATCAGAACGTCACAGCCGCGGATAATCTTTAAATCTTGGGAGCCTCTATCTATGGCTCCCTTTTTCTTCGCATCGCGTATGCTTTTTCTGCGGCGGCTTACGCCAACAACCTCATCTGCCAAACGCTTCTTTCGTATGGCTAAAGCTATGGAGCCGCCAATCAATCCTGTCCCCACAATAGCAACTTTTTTAAATAATCTCATCTCTAAACTTTCAACCCTGAACTTTGAACTATTATATATCCCTGCCCACCGCTTTAGCGATGGCTTTCAGCTCCTCCATTAAAATCGCAAAATTAGAGGGTAAAAGAGATTGGGCGCCGTCAGAAACAGCCTCTTCAGGATTATCATGCACTTCGATAATCAGGCCATCGGTGCCGCTGGCAACAGCTGCCTTTGCCAACGCAGACACAAGCCCCCATTTTCCTGCGGCGTGGCTTGGGTCCACAACCATAGGCAGATGAGAAAGTTGTTTAGCCACGGGGACCGCACTGATATCCAGGGTATTGCGCGTAGAATCCTCAAATGTCCTAATGCCGCGCTCGCATAAAAGAACGTTAAAATTACCTGCCGATAAGATGTATTCCGCAGACATGAGTAGTTCTTTTACTGTCGAAGACATCCCGCGCTTCAGGAGAACAGGCTTTTTAGTAAGACCCACCTCTTTTAAGAGATTAAAATTCTGCATATTACGGCAACCGATTTGTAGAACGTCGACAAAACCGGCAACCAGCTCGACATCGCGCGGATCCATGACTTCCGTAACAGTCACGAGGCTTAATTCTTTACCCACCTTATTCAAATACTCAAGCCCCTCCTTGCCTAACCCTTGAAAACTATAAGGAGAGGTGCGTGGCTTGAAGGCTCCTCCCCGCAAAACGCAAGCACCCGCTTCCTTGACTTCTGTGGCAACCTTACGCAAAGATTCAAAGTTTTCTATTGTGCAAGGGCCTGCCATACATATGATCCTTTTGCCTCCTATTTGAACCCCCTTGCCCAAATCAATAATCGAATCCTGACGCCTAAATTCGCGCGATACAAGCTTATAAGGAGCCAACACAGGCATGACCTTTTCCACGCCGGGAAAAACCTCTAAGGGCGTCACCTGTAAGACTTCTTCGGGTCCAATAACGCCTATAATGGTCCGCTCCGTCCCCTTGGAGACATGAGGCGTTAACCCAAGCTTCTGGACCTTATCGACGATATGGTCTATCTGTTCTTTTGTCGCATCACGACGTAAAACGATAATCATGCCTTCTCCTTTATAATACCTTTTTTAGCGCTCTTATAAACTTCTCGTTCTCTTTTTTGGTTGCCACTGTCACGCGGATGAAATTATTGAGCCCATACTGTTTCATATCTCGAACAATCACGCCATATTTAAGCATCTTCTTAAAGACATCCATGGAATCGCGCTGACAATCGATCAGGATGAAATTAGCCACAGACGCAACGGTAGCCAATCCCATTTTTCTAAGCTGTGCAACCAGATAACCCTTTCCCGCCCAGACCACCTTCCTTGTCCGATCAAGGAATTTTTTATCTTCCAGGGCAGCCCGTCCTGCCTGCTGGGCGAGCAGGTTCACATTAAAAGGCTGACGGGCCCTTTCCATATAAGAAATCATGCTAGGCTTGGCCACGGCAAAGCCTAGCCTCAGGCCGGCCAGACCATAGGCCTTGGAAAAGGTCTTAAGCACAATGACATTTGAGCGCTGGATATATTTTAAACCGTTGGGAAAATCGTCGACATCGATGAAGGTATCATAGGCCTCATCCAACACCAGCAGCACATCTTTCGGCAGACCGCTGATAAAATCTTCCAGCTCGCATTTTGTGACGTAGGTTCCCGTCGGATTATTGGGATTGGCGATAAAAATCATTTTCACTTTTTTTTCGAGCCTTCTCTTGAACGACTCCAGATCGTATTTAAAATAACGTAGCGGCACCGTGATGACCCTGCGTCCGATGACTTGAGCTATCACCTTATATTCCAAAAACGTCGTATCAGCGGTCATAATCGATTCACCTTCTTCCACGAAGGTCTTGATGAGGGTATCGATCAACTCATCGGAACCGTTGCCCAGCGAAAAATAAGAGGGTTCCAGGTGAAAAACTCTCGCCAGCTTCTTCTTAAGGAGATATCCGTTACTATCCGGGTAACGGTTGATGCCGGAAAGACTTTTGCGGATAGCGGCAACGGCCTTGGGAGACGGGCCTAAAGGGTTCTCGTTTGAAGCTATTTTGATAACCTCACTCAGCCCTAACTGTCTCTTCGTCTCTTCGATAGGCTTGCCGGCACTATAAGGGGTAACGTTTAATATATTTTTACGAACCAATTCTTCCATTATTCACCAACGGGATAGGAACCCAAAACTTTTAAAAATTTGCACTTATACTCTAATTCAGCCAATGCTTTCTTTACGGAGGCGCTGGCTAGATGTCCTTCCAAATCCACAAAGAAATAATAATCCCATGCCTTTTTTTTGGAAGGCCTGGACTCGATCTTGGTCAGATTGATATGGTGTTTTTTAAACGGTAAAAGCATGTCATGCAGGGCCCCCACCTTGTCTTTGATGGAAAACAAAATCGACGTCTTGTCGTTAAGGGTTGGGCCTGGCAAAGTCTTACCGACCACAAGAAAACGCGTGATATTGTAGGGTGAGTCCTCGATGTCTTGCGCAACGACCTTTAACTTATAAACCTTGGCTGCCAATAAGGACGCGATACAGGCGCTATATTTCTCTTTAGAGGCAATCTGGGCTGCCCGCGTGGTGCTGGACACCTCTATCATCTCGGCTTGGGCGAGATTCTCCTGAAGCCAGATGCGGCATTGGCCAAATACCTGCGGATTGGAATACACACGACGGATCTTAGCCCTAGGACAATTGGCTAACAGGTTGTGCGCCACATCCAAAATGATTTGGGAACAGATCTTTAAATCGGAATCCACGAACATATCCAACGTGTGCGTCACCGCGCCTTCCACTGAATTCTCAATCGGGACCACCCCGTAATCCGCCACATCCCTCTCCACCTCCCTGAAACAATCCGGGATGCTCTCGCAAGCCATATAGCCAACCTGAGAACCGAACCTCTTTAAAGCAGCCAGATGTGTGAAAGTGGCTTGCGGGCCAAGATAGGCGATGCGAAACGGTTTTTCCAAGGCCAGGCTCGATGACATGATCTCCCGGTAGATCGACTCAAGGGCAGCCTTGCTTAAGGGGCCGCCGCGGCCAAGGGCTGTTACTTTACCCAAGACTTCTCTTTCCCGGTCAGGAGCGTAAATGCTTTTTCCGCTCTTTTGTTTTATTCGGGCGATACCCTGAGTGACTTTCGCTCGCGTGTTGAGCAAATGGATTATTTTCTTGTCAAGCTGATCTATTGCCTTACGCATTTTCTTGAGGCTCATCTGAACTCCTTTGTTCATCCCCATCTTTGGCTTCTGAAATGCCTAGGGGTTCGATAGGCTCGATTTCTTTTTCCGCTGCAAGATTTGAGAATTCTTCCATCTTGGGAAGCTCTTCCAGCGTCTTTAAGCCGAAATATTCCAGGAATTGCCTGGTCGTACCAAACACAAAAGGCCTTCCCGGCGCTTTTTTCCTACCAGAAATACGCACGAGATTCTTATCCAAGAGACTTGAGATAACACCATCCACATTGACGCTCCTCAAAGACTCGATCTCCATCTTTGTAACGGGTTGTTTATAGGCAATGATGGCTAATGTTTCCAGCGCGGGTTTGGATAACCTTTCCACATGGCGCGCCTTGAACAGTCTCTTGAGAAACGTCGCGAAGGCAGGAGCTGTCGTCATCTGAAAACCGCCGGCTACTTCTACAATGCGCAGTCCCCGGTTTGACTGTTCGTAATCGTTTTTCAGCTCATCCAGCATTCTGCGGATTTCGCTGGCCTCCAGGTTATCCAGGACTTTCCTGGCCTGCTCGATGGTCAGGGGCTTATCACTGGCAAAAAGGAGCGCCTCCATAACGGACTTCAAATTATTTTCTGACATAAGGACTATTGTGACTTCTTCTGTTTATAGACGACATTGAGCAGTTCTTCGCTCGTTTCTATATCAGATGAAAGCTCCAAGGCTTTCTTGATCATGCTGTTGGCTTCGGGTTTCTTATACCCCAGCTGCATGAGAACGGCCAACACCTCTTCCGCGATATCCTTTGTCCGCCCTGTTTCTTCCTGCACGTGATCGTCCTGTATGAGGCCGAACTTGCCGACTTTGTTCTGAAGCTTAGCAACGATTTCCCTGGCCCTCTGCTCCCCGATACCCGGCAGGGACCTTAAGAAGGACACGTCCCCTTCATCAATGGCCTTGGCTATCTGCGAAATGGGTTTATTCAGAGCCCTTAACGCAGCCCGCGGGCCGATCCCTGAAACCGTGATAAAGATTTGAAAGAAATCTTTCTCGATGTCGTTAAGAAACCCGATCAAGACCGGAGTTGAGCGGGAAGGCTCTACCTGATGGTAATGATACGTCCGCAAACTCACCCCCCCGTCTTTATCGATGCATTCATCAAGGCGTTGCATCACCGTCGCCGGCAAAAAGACTTCGTAGCACAAATCCTGGGCCTGCAGGATCAAATAGTTAGGACCCTTCTCGACGATTTTACCCGATATCCTTGAGATCATACCTTCGCCTTCATGATATAACTGTGAGCCATGGCTAAAGCCAGCGCATCCGTGACATCCGTATATTTGGGGACAATAGATAGCTGAAGGACGCTGGCAATCATCCTTTGCACCTGATACTTGGAAGCGAGGCCCTTTCCCACAATGGCCTTTTTGACCCGAGTCGCTGCGTATTCCACCAAAGATGTATTCTTGGTTGCGCAGGCGAGCACGATGACTCCTCGCGCCTGCCCCAAAAGATAGACGGTCATCGGGTGCCGGTAATGGGCGTAAAGCTTTTCCAGAACCACCACGTCAGGCTTTGTATCGGATATCAATTTGGAGACGCCGCGGTATATCTTACTCAAGCGGCCGGTCAATTTTTCTTTTGGCGAAGTTACAATGATACCCGCCTCAACCAGCGAAACTTTAGTCCCTACTTGTATAACACCGTATCCAGTGACTGTTAATGCCGGATCAATACCTAAGATGACCATGGGTTATTCAGCGGTCACTTGCTCCAGGATTTCATCAGGTATATCGAAGTTGGCGTACACCTGTTGAACGTCTTCGTGATCTTCTAATCCCTCGATCAGAGAAAGCAACTGTTTGGCATCATTGCCGGTCAATTTAATAGTGGAGGATGGGATCATGGTGATTTCCGCAACCTGATATTTTATCCCTTTGTCCTGAAGGACCTGCTTGACATTCTCAAAGTCAAGTGAGGAGGTAAAAATCTCGTAATTTTTTTCATCCGACTTGAAATCCTCGGCACCCGCATCCAGGGCGATAGTCATTAAGGCCTCCTCCTGGGCCTGGCTTTTTTCAACCAGGATATAGCCCTTTTTGGTGAACATCCAACTCACCGAACCGGCCCCCGCCATATTGCCGTTCTTTTTCGACATGATATTGCGCAGTTCCGCCGTGGTGCGGTTTTTATTATCGGTGAGTGCCTCAATAAGGATCGCGACACCTCCGCTTCCGTAGGCCTCGTAGACGACATTCTCGTAGACCACGCCAGGCAACTCACCCGTTCCCCGCTTGACGGCCATCTTCACATTGTCCGAAGGCATATTGGCTTCTTTTGCCTTGGCGAAGACAGCGCGCAGCTTGCTGTTCGTATCCGGATTGCCCCCACCTTCCCGCGCGGCCATGGTGATTTCCTTTATGATCTTCGTGTACAGCGCTCCCTTTTTTGCGTCGGCAGCGTTCTTTCTGGACTTATTGGTTTTCCATTTTGAATGACCTGACATTTCGTTGACCTCCTGTTATGACATTCTAAATTTCAATTTTAAAAGGGGCAGATAGAATAAGCCGGGTTCTGTATCGGTTGCGATTTTTTTCGCTTACCTGGAGTGGCCATTTCTCTCGAGACGGATGTTACCATCCGCCCTCAAGCAGTTTACCCGAGACTCTTTGAGGTGCCGGACCAGCACCTGCCCACCGATGGCGGGCTTGTCTCCTATTCCACCTTGCTCCACGTAGAGATTGGTCGTCTCACTCCCCGCCTAAAAACGGCAGGGACTCGTCTCTGTCCTCTCCCGCCGACTCAAAAAATGTCACCGGCGGGTCCCCCTGCTACTATCTAGCCGGGGGGGGAATCCTATCGCCAAAATTCTTGACGACGGTGGGCATTACCCACTACGCTGTCCTCCGGAGCCCGGACTTTCCTCCCTGATAGAACCATTCAGGGCGACCACATCCTACCTGCCCCATTACAGGCTTTTAACAACTGTATAATCCTTGTCCATCTGAGCCTGTTTATTCTTCAAAGACCTATTCTTTTTCAATGCCTCATTTATAGCATGGGTTGCTAATTTATCAGCGCCCTTGTTCTTTTCTCGCGGAATCTCTCTGATAGCTACCTGTTTAAAGCCGGACATCAATGCTTGAGCTTGATGATATAACTCCCGTATGTTCGGACTTTTAATTTTGTAGACTTTGCAAACCTGCTTATATAAAAGCTGGCTGTCCGTATTGATCTTTAACGCCTGGGCTTTTAAACTTTGCGCCTTTTCAAGGGCATGGATCAAGGCGGTGTACTCCGCAACGTTATTGGTGGCGGTACCAATAAAGCGGGATATATTTTCAATGGTTTCCCCCTCTCGGGAAATCACCACACCAATGCCGCTAGGGCCCGGGTTACCTTTCGAGGCGCCATCAATGTAGATCTCTAATTCATTCATCCGTATAAAGAATGCGGTTACACACCTCACAGGTGATGATGCGTTCGTACATCTTGATAAGATTGATGACCTGTGGCGGAACCAACATGTGGCACCCTTGACATGAGTCGTCCTTGACGCTGACGATCCCCAGGCCATCGCGGTTCTTCATGATCCTTTCATACTGCGTCAGAATCTTCTCCGCGATATCCGGAGTTACCTGTTTTCTCTGTGCCTGAAGCTGAGCCAGACGGTCTTCGATTTCCCTAATTCTGTCTTCTGCTTTCTTTTTCTGGTCTAAAAATACTTTTTCTTCTTCTTTAAGCTTTTGTTTTTCTTTTTCCCCCTCATTTTTTGCCTTGTCTGTCTGATCGAATAAGGCTAAAATCTTGTCTTCGATAACCGAGGCATCTGCCTTAATCCCCTCTATTTGCTGCAGCATGGTCTGATATTCCTTATTCGTTTTGAGCAAATACAGCTGCGTCTGCAGCTTTTTTGTCCCTTCCTCTTTTGAGGCCAGCTCTAACTCTTTGTCCTTTCGCTGTTTTTGAAAATCGAGGAGGGTCTTTTCCAGGGCAGCCAGAGACTGTTTCTTCTGTTCAAAGGCTTCCTCCAGCGCTTTGATCTCCTGCGGCTTGGCTTCCTTTTCGTGCTCTAAAGCATAAATCTCACTATCAATTGTCTGTAATTTGATTAAGTTGCTTATCTGCGCTTTCAGATCTACCGTCGTCAATTTCTTCTCCTAATCTCCATGCTCTCCGTTATCGAGAAATTATGGTGGGCGCAATAGGACTTCCCGCCCCTATCCCTCAAACGCGCTGGCGGGATCCCGCCCGTACTCAGAAATAGCCTGGCGGGAGAACCTATGGCCTGCACCCTTTTTCTTAAAGTGGGCGCAGAAGGACTTGAACCTTCGACCTCTACAATGTGAGTGTAGCGCTCTAACCAACTGAGCTATGCGCCCTGAATCCGCTGGGCCCAGAAGGACTCGGACCTCCGACCAAGTGATTATGAGTCACCTGCTCTACCACTGAGCTATGGGCCCAAAATTTCAATTTGCAGACTCCGTAGATTGCAGGCAAATTGACCCCGAGCAGCCATCAAACAACCAAAAGCTGCGAGGGAGACTTCCTGCCCATAGCCAAATCTTAAGCTATGAGCATCCTAAGCTTAGACCTATAATATACTATTTTAAGGGGTCTTTGGCAAGGGAAAAGTGAAAAGGGGGCTTATGCTATAAATGTTTTCGGGGAGTTTTCAACTCACAGACTTCATGTTGTTAACCGTACTTGTGATGGCTGGGAAATAAGGTTGAGTATTTTTCAACCGAATAATACTTTGTGATATTGTTTTCAATATCTGAAGGTGTAGCAATAAATATTTCAACATGACAGTGTGATAATGTCTCTATTTCAACGACTGCTTGTTCATCCAGAGGATCTGCCATTGCCACCGTGAAACATTTTCCTACCCTATCAAGGGGTATGACAAGATATTTACGGGCAATCTCTTCTGGAATTATATTAAGGACTTCTAAATCAATATTATAATTTTCTAAAGGAATATAGGGAAAATGATATTGGGCCATCAAAGCCGAGACAACATCTTCTTCCTTGGCAAAATTACATTTTATAAGTACATCTCCGATATAGCTGGAATTATGCTTATGGATTTTTAATGCTCTATTAAGCTGCTTCTTAGTTATAATTCCTGCCTTGACTAGAAGCTCTCCTATGCGCTCGGAAGTAAACCTTATTTTTTTCATGCCAAGTGACCCTCTTGGTTTTTATACATCCTACGGCTCTCTTCATAGTTTGCGCTATAAACCGATTGTTTTCAAGGTGTTTTCAAACCGTTGCGGAAAGCCCTTTCAAAACATCCTGACATCCCCTCCTAAAGACCGTTTTTAAATTTCCTCAACAATATCAAACATTTACAATGGAACTGTCCCAGGGGACGTTTCTAACAAAATTCCTTACTATATAGAAGGTTCGGAAGAAGCGGTCATAAAATTTGAACAGAACCGTCCCCTATTTTCTTCATAAATGTCTGCTTTTAAAAATAAAAAAGGCAGCCTCCCATTTAATTTAGAGAGTTGCCTTTTAAATTTAACTATCCTCCCCAACTAACTGTTTATTGTTCTTTATTCATTTTAAATCTCAATTTTCTTTATTCTTCTCATTGATTATGCTTCGAATGAGATTTTTAATTCTAGGGCGGGAAGAGGAGTCAAGAAAATCAAACTCTATCCCTGCATCAAGCGGATAGTCTTTGTCAGGTGTGTATCTTATCGAAACGACCTTCCCAAGGATCAAGATGGGTTCCATAGCACCTTGGAAGTAAATATATAATTTTAAAGTGGTCCCAGCTGTAAGTTTTTGATATAGATTAAGGCGTATTCCTCCTTCAGAGATATCCGTAGTGCGACAGTCTGAACGCAAGGTATCGTTTCCAATCTGATAATTTACCCTTATAAAATGCTTTATGCGAAGGTATCTACGACGCTCTTCTTTGCTTTCTGATGATGGTGGCCTAAATAAACCCATCTTACGCTCACCCCCAAACAAAAAACAACTCCCTTCTTTAGAGAGTTGCCTTCTAAATTTAACCTATTTAAACCTCATATTACCACCTCCGCAGTGGTAATTAAAATATTATACTCTAGTCATTTGAACTGTAAAGGGCTAATTTAGGGCAATGTTAAGGGTCCCATCGTAATATACAATAGTTTTCCTTCTTCTTCTTTTTCTTTAAATCCAAACGAAAGCTTACCATATGGTTTATTATAGACATACACAGCATTACTAAACACTTTTTCTATCTTATTGGGAGAGCCAAATTTTCCTCTAATAGACTCAACAGTATCGTTTTCGTTAAGTTCAGGGACTATCTTACCTTTAAAGGACTCCACTGGATTCCAAAAAAAGTTCATACCGCTGGGATAAATAATAATCATGTATATTCTTTCTTCATTCGTCACTAAATTTTCTCCTAAAATAACGGCTACGCCAGTATTACTAAAAAATTTATTGTAAACTGGAGACTCTTTAATAACTTCTTTTACCTCTGTTATATTCGCATAGTCACCTATTCTTAAATCACCCAGTAAACCATAATTTAAATCACATATCAGCTCACCTTCCAGGTTTTTTTGCATCAATTCTTCTCTTCTCGTCTTTAGGTCTTCTGTTTCTTTTGTCTCTTCTCCAACTTTGATTTGACGACTCCCGTTTTCTGTGCTTGTACCAGTTTCTGCCAATGTATCCCCAAGCATTTCTTTCTGCGGTAAAACGGCGAAAGCATGGTTAATTATACTCGCAATAAAAATAAGTATAAAAATTGCTACTTTAATTTTCATTATTCTTCACTTTCCTACTTCCTAATTATACCACTTCCATTTCAAGATGGTAGGTGATTTAGCGAACGAGTTTAGGATTAGATTAAGGGGTGACTGGGGGAGGACATTCTGGTAGAAAAAGTTAGAAAAATGAAAGCTTTTTGCTGCACCCACCCTCACCCAGGCAACTGTTAATTGTTTTTCATTCATCTGTTATATTGCTCAGCATCTCCATACGTTGGTCTTGAATATCCTGTAACCTTTTTTTGGTGCTGTCTATAAATAATTTAGGACTTGTGGTATCTATGCCTTGTTCTGATATGACTTTTTGCGTCTCTTCGTTTAAGGAGGGTTTCTTAAAATACAAGTTAAATACTTTGAAGGCAATAAACATCATTATCGCAAGGGCCAACAAAAGTTCTAAAAACATAAAACCTGCCTTATTCTTCCTCATTTCTCCCTCAGCGTTCTGATCGCCCAGATAGACTTTTTAACTATTAGCTACCTTTTTTATGCCTCAACCTGTTTGTGGCTGGAATTTTATTATACGCCTCCCCTTTGGTCTGTAAAGGCTGATTTAAAGTTCATTTGAAACAAAAAGGGCTGAATAGCTAAATTCAGCCCTTTAATTGCTTTTATTGAAACTTATTAGCTTAAATTAGTTATTCGGCACTACTGGCGTAGCCGTTAAATCATTGAGCTTTTTATTTACGCCATCCAACTTTATTTTCACGCTATCTAATTCTTTTTTAGTACTACCAAGTTCATTTTTAACAGCTTCTAATTCTGTTTGTTTTGCTTGTGCTTGCTCAGTAAGCGTGTTTAGTGAAGCATCTTTTTGCAGAATGAGTTGATTCAACCGGGCATTTTCATTTTCCAACTGTTTGCTTTTCCCAAGATCTTCGCAGCCGACTGTTAAAAAAGTAGCTACGGCTAAACCTAGAACTGCGAATGTTATCTTTCTGCATGTCATCTTTTCTCCTCCTTTTCTAGTATATTTTACTTTAACCAAAACTTTCTATGACCTATTCTATCATAAATTCCAGAATTGCAAACAATTTTTAGCCTGCTAAAAATTACAAAAACCCGTACATCCTTAATAATTACTAACAGTTACTATTGAAGTGCCCCCCCCCAGGGGACACTTCTGACAAAACTCATTTCTATTATATAGGGCTCGGAAGAAACGGTCTTGGCTTAGGTTTAAGGCTTTGAAGAACGTTATCTCTCTTTTTTATATAATCCGATGAGCTCTGCTTTGTCTAATATATGCGCCTCCATGACTCTCTCTAATTCTTTCTTGCTCATCCCTTCTGGAAGGTTAAGCATGGTATCCAGGGCGTATATTTTGAAGAAGTAACGATGGGTCCCGGAAGGCGGACAGGGACCCCCATAATCCTTCCTGCCAAAATCGTTACTCCCCTGCTTTCCCGGAATACTGTTTTCCTCTATACGGTTCACAATGGGAATGTCAAAAACAACCCAGTGGACCCACATCCCCATTGGAGCGTCAGGGTCGTCAACGATCAATGCCAAACTTATGGCCCCCTGCGGTATATCCTCAATGATTAAGGTTGGATTGATATTCTTCCCCTGGCAAGTAAACTTCTTAGGGATTAACTGGTTATTCTCAAACTCAGGACTAGATGTTTTCATAGCGACACCCCCTTCTGCCTTATTGATCATGCCTAAGGTTGCAAGTTCAAAAACCAGTAACAAAGTTAAGAAGACCTTCTTTCGCATTCTTACTTATTGAGAAACACAATTGTTTCCTTCGTGGTGCCAACTGCCAATTTTTCCATTTGCGTTTATGATAAAACTTGTCTTGCAATATATTTTATACTTCTGAAAGGGGGCTGTTTCTGTTACATATTCAGTGGACGTTCCGCTATAAGGCTGGTCTCCGATAGCGCCCGTCTGATAAGTTGTTCGTGGCACCGTATAGGTATAGCCACCGGTTTGAATAGTATCTTTACGTACAAATTCAATGGCCTTTTTACCGTCATTCATATGATAGACCTTATCCGGAACTCCCCAAGCAGCAATCAGATCACCTTCACTTGCGCCAATCCAGGTATTCAATTTCGCTTCGTATTTTGCATTCGTCGCACAGCCGGATAATCCTAAACATAACAATAAAAGAAATGCTCTTTTCATACCGTTACCTTTTTTAAATTATACCACTTTCATTTCAAGATAGTAAAGGGTTTTTAGAGATTTGATAGACGCGGGAAAGGGGAATCTAACGGGGATATTTGGTTAGTGAAACAGCCATGACGGCAAACATCGCTATGGCGATAAGGACTTTGGCAAATACAGAGCCGAGCCTTCCCAGGACGCTGCCTGCCCCTGCCTTGAGCGAACGGATAAGGTCTTTTTGGATAATAAGCTCGACCAGGAAAGCACCGAGAAATAAACCGAAAAGAGTGCCCAAAAATAGGCCTATCCCTAAGAAACTGACTCCTGCGATAGCGCCGACAATCCCACCTATAATGGCACCGACAATCGCCGCATTGGAGGCGCCGAATTTCTTGGCTCCCACAATGATAAAAACATATTCGAGCACCTCTCCCACAAGGTAAAGAACCAACAGAACAAGAAGAGTTTTCGGGCCAAGGACGGAAAATTCCGTGACAAAAGCATAAAATAGAGACCCGACCAGAATAATAAGCGTGCCGAAGGTAGTGAAAAAAATGGCGACAAAGCCGACCAGGCTAAACAGGATTAAGATTGTTAATGCTAATATTTCCATTTTGTCAGCTTTAGCGCTTATGCATCATGAGGATAGCGCCTAATAGCGCTCCGATCACGCTGCTTATATAGGGATTACTGGTCAAAGGGCAGACTCCGGATGAACACCTGCCCCAAAACCCTAGCGCATACCCAATACATGCGCCGATGATAATGCCTAAGGCTATCTTCATCGAAACGACTCCTTTAAATATCAACGGGGGTTAATATTCCCTCTGGTGGGCCAAGGTCATATCCAGAAAAGTTCTTAAGCGTCGGGAGCGCGTCGGGTGCCTCAACTTCTTAAGGGCCTTGGCTTCGATTTGCCTGACCCTCTCGCGGGTGACCTTAAAAATATTACCCACCTCTTCCAAGGTACGCGGGCAACCGTCGAGAATACCGAAACGCAAAACCAGTATCTTCTTTTCCCGCTCGGTCAGCGTGCTTAGAGCAGAGTTCATCTCTTCTTTTAGCATGGAGCGAACGGTCTCGTTCGCCGGAGAGACAGCTTTTTTATCCTGGATAAAATCTCCGAAATGCGTATCCCCTTCATCCCCGATAGGCATCTGTAAAGAGATCGGCTCCTGGGCAATCTTAAGAATACCCTTCACCTTGTCCTGCGGCAGCCTCATTTTTGCGGCGATCTCTTCGGGCAAGGGCTCCCGGCCGTTCTGCTGGATGAAGATTCTAGAAAATCGGATGATTTTATTGATGGTCTCCGTCATGTGGACGGGAATCCGAATGGTGCGCGCCTGGTCCGCAATGGAGCGGGTAATGGCCTGCCGGATCCACCAAGTGGCATAAGTCGAAAACTTGTACCCTCTTTTGTACTCGAATTTCTCAACCGCCCGCATCAACCCGATGTTACCCTCCTGGATCAGGTCCAGAAAGGAAAGGCCCCTGTTCGTGTATTTCTTCGCAATGCTTACCACGAGCCTAAGGTTTGCTTCGACCAGTTTTTTCTTCGTGCGGTTAAACTTAAGATGAGTCCCTTTAACTGCCTTCATCTGTTCTTTTATTTTAAGAACGGATTCCCCCAGGCTCCGAAGCAGGGCGCGCTTACGCAGTCTATCCCTTTTGTTGCGGTTTCGCGTGGCATCGAATTCTTTCAAAGTTTTTTTGAGTCGACGCACCGCCATTTCGATAACGGAAGTCGTAAAATTAAAGCTTAAAAACAGGTTAATCGTTTCCTGTGCACCTCGCCTGTATTTAAGCCGCTTCACGGTCCTTCTGATCTTATGGAAACAATTCGTCTTCTTGGCCTTGATATCCTCTTTAACTACTTCCTCTAAGTTGATCCGGCCCTCCAGGATATCCATGGCAACGGATAAGACTTCGTTGCGGACAAATTTTGTCGCAAGGCTCGCCCGCTTGAATTTCTCCTCCGCCTCTTCGATCCTTTTCGCCAACTCTATTTCATTTTCCCGGGAGAGTAACGATATAGAACCCATCTGTTTCAGATACATCTTGACCGGATCATCCAGAGGCAGAAAGCGCTCCTCGGCCTTAAGTTGTTCCTGCATTAACATCTCCTCCCTTAAGGCAGGCGCCTGCTTTTCCACGGGCTTCTCATCCCCATGCTCGATCAGCTGGATATCTTCATTCCCCAGTATCTGGAACAGACGATCGATCTCCTCCGAGGAAGATACATCCTGCGGCAGCATATCGTTGACTTCGTCATAGGTCAGAAACCCCTTCTGCCGACCCAGAGCAATAATCTTTTCCATTTCCTTATTCGCGTGCTCTTTTTTCTTCATGGGTCTTTCCTCTGTTTGATGAGACAATCAAATTCCTCTATTAATCGGCCCAATCTTTCTTCATCCCCTGTCTGTTGCGCAGCCTTAATCTGCTCATGAAGGGATTGCCTCTTAAGTTTCATCCTTTCGCTCTTCAGCCGCCTGACGCAATCCATCGCCATGGCCTCTTTCTGTTCGTGGGAGGGGCTCTCCGGTAAAAACATCGATTCGCAAACCATCTGGGCGCTAAATTCGTCGCTGAGGCGGTTCATGAGAGATGCAGGCTCCACCTGTTTGCCCTGCTCGACCAGGTCAAACAGGATGGACACGATGCGACAGGCCCTTTCATCCTGAAAATCAGCCGGCTCCAAATTCTTTCTTATGTAGTCCATCAGCTCATTTTCTTCAAGCATCAGCTTGATGAGCAACTTTTCCGTCGGGTTTATCGGCGTTGACGCTCTCTTAGGAACTTCCTCCCCAAAACTCGCGTAAGACTTAGGAAAGCCTATCTTTTTTATCTCCTCAAGCAGCGCTTCCTCTTGGATATCCAGATCATGTGCCAGCTTTCTGATATACTCTGACTTCAGGACCGCATTCTTGATCTTATGGATCGTCTCAAGCATGGAGCTTGCAATTCTAACCTTATCTTCTATCTTGCGATAATTAAAACGCGATTTTAAAACCTGGAGCTTGTAATCAAAGAGGTCAACGGCGCCGGCTATCTTTTCTTCCAGAGACTGGATGCCGTGCTTACGCACGTACAGATCAGGGTCAAATCCCTTTGGGAGCGAGACGACCCTGACATTCATCTCTTCTTCGATGAATATATCCAGGCTTCTTAAGGTGGCCAGCTCTCCCGCCGCATCCGCATCATACACCATGACCACATTCGGCGTATATCTTTTGAGAAGCCTTGCCTGGTCGCACGTCAAAGCCGTTCCCAGGGAAGCCGCGATATTTTTCAGGCCGGCCTGATAGGGAATGAGGAAATCCAGGTAGCCTTCTACGATAACCACAAAATCTTTATCGCGGATACTGTCCTTCGCCAGATGAAAGCCGTAAAGATTCCTGCCCTTCACATAAAGAGGCGTCTCCGGAGAATTGATATATTTCGGCAAGGAGTCATCCAGCACTCTGGCGCCGAAACCAACCACCCGGGATCTGATATCGCATATGGGTAGCATAATACGGTTACGAAATCTATCGTAGAATCCACCCTCTTCTTTGGCAAGGATGAGCCCTGCTTTTTCCAGCAAAGAAAGGTTATAGTTCTTTGCCCTTAAGGCAGCACTCAAGCCTTCCCAACGGTCCAAAGCCAGGCCTAACCTGAAGGCTTTTATCGTTTCCTCGCTGATGCCGCGTTTTAATAAATATTCTTTGGGCTTAGCTCCAACAGGCCCTTTAAGATTCTGCTCATAATACTGGGCGGCTAATTCATTAATTTTATAAAGCTGGGTGCTGAGGCTTGCGGTTTTAGATTCCTGGCTGTTTGCCTTCGGCAGCGGAATGCCTGCTTTTTTCGCCAGGAACTCCACGGCCTCCAGGAATTCGAGGCGCTCATACCGCATGAGGAATTTAAAGGCATTGCCTGATTCACCGCAGCCAAAGCAATGAAAAATCTGACGGTCCGGGGACACCATGAAAGAAGGCGTCTTTTCGTGATGAAAAGGGCAGGAGGCCTTAAAATTCCTGCCGGCCTTCTTAAGCGGCACGTAGTTAGAAATCAGCTCAACGATATTGATGCGGCTTAAGATATCGTCTAAAATATTGTCGGGAATAAGGGCCATTACGTTGCCAGATAAGGAAACTCTAGTTTCTTCTGATTCTTTTAAAACCTGAGCAGTCGATAAACTGGAGAACTTCTTCTTTTTCGATGCGGTCTAGAAGCAGATTCAGGCCCAGCGTATCGCTGGATATGTGGCCTGCGATAACGACGTTCAGATGCGTATCCTTGACTTTCTTAAAATGCTCTTCACTCAGATGCATGCAGATGAGGGTCCTGACACCCGCCTTATAAAGTTTATCAAATACGTCGCGCGGGCCTTCTGTGCCACCCGTCATTTCTATCAAGACCTTGCCTACCGGCCGCTCGGGGTTACCCAAAATGACGCGCGGGCCTGCCTGATGAAGAGAAGCCTGTTGATATTCCGGGATTCCCATAAGGATATCCAGGATGTTCCGGATCTTCTTGGGCTTCTCCTTATCCATGATTCCCTGCAAAAAAGCATGGGCATGATTATCGGCGGGCGTATGCACGCACATGAACGGCAGGTTCAGGAGCCTGGCCGCATCGACCGGGCGCATGTGATTCGCAGACAGAAGCTTTCTCTCGACCTCCCAGCATCTTTGTTCCAGAAGCCTGCGGGCTTCAATCTCTGGAACCCCCACTTTCTTTAAAAGGTCAACCTGCAGCTGCATAACCATGTAAAGAGAGGCGTAGGCCTTACCCTCGGGATGATGCGAGATAACCAGATCCAGGCGTCTTTTTTCACGGAGCCTGTCGGCCAGTAAAAGCTCCGCTACCTCTATATCAATGCCGATGAGGATGGTTTGCACCTGGATATCAGGGTCACCGAAAAGTATGGCTGTGTCTGAGTAAGAACGGATGGTCGTGCGCCGGCGCGGATCGCGGTCTTTTCCGAATTTTATGACCCGTTGATACAGGCGGGATAATCTCATGGATTAAGGTCTTTTTGGACCTCAAGGACCGTTGAATTGAATTTCTCTCCGGCGGAAAATCTGGAGGCAATATGATCCCACGTCCAGCTGTAGGTATCGACGGCCAGGTTGAAGACGCGCCTGCCCGTAAAGGAACTTCGGACGCTGTCTTTCAAATAGCCGACACTGGAAACCGCCAATATAAAAGCAAGGAGGCTTGTCAGAAATAAGCCTCTGAAGGAACCAAGCATTAAAGCCACCCCCTTGTTGACCAAAGGATGGATTTCCATCTTGATAAAACGGTCAAAGACTAGCCTTAGCGCCACAAAAATCAGATAGCCGATAATCGCTATGGCAATTAAAGAAATAAAATCCATAAACTGCAGAGGGAACTTGCCCTTAGCGGTGGTGCTGCGTCCTCCCATCCAATCCGTGAATACGGTAAAATAATGCAATGAAATATAAAGCGAGGCCAGGGTCCCTAAAAGCTTAAACAGCTCCAAGGCAAACCCTGTGCTCAATGCCATGAAAATAATTCTTAAGAAAAGGACAATCATCAGGAAGTCTATCCAGTTTAGCTGTTTCAAAATATCTGAAATCATAAGCAGGCCTCCTTAAGATAAAAGACAGACGCAACTAGTGGAAAGACATGAAGTTTTGGCTATAAAGTCCAAAGAAGTTTAGCATAAATTAGTGCCTTTGTCAAGGAAAGCGCTTTCTCTGCGCAAACCATCCGATGGTCCGGCAAAGCCCCTCTTCCAGTTCGATTTGGGGTAGCCACTTGAGGATTTTCCTGGCCCTTGAGATATCCGGCTTTCTCTGCCGTGGGTCATCCTGAGGCAACACCTTGAAGGTGATCTTGCTTTTTGAGCCTGTCAAACGGATGATGAATCTGGCTAATTCCAAAATCGTGAATTCTTTCGGATTGCCTAAATTAATAGGTGCGTTTGTCCTGGCATGTATGATTCTGACTATCCCCTCGATAAGGTCATCGATATAACAGAAGCTTCTCGTTTGGGTCCCCCGGCCGTACACCGTCAAATTCTTATGGCGCAGAGCCTGATAGATAAAATTAGGCACCACCCTGCCGTCACGCATCCTCATGCGCGGCCCGTAAGTATTAAAAATCCTGATAATCCTCGTGTCGATCCTATGGACCCTGTGATAGGCCATGGTGATGGCCTCGGCAAAACGCTTGGATTCGTCATAACAACCCCTGATGCCTACGGGGTTGACATGTCCCCAGTAATCTTCCGGCTGCGGATGCACTAAGGGATCGCCGTAGACCTCAGATGTAGAAGCCAGCAAAAAGGGGGCTTTTTTTTCCTTAGCCAGGCCTAAAGCATTATGCGTACCGAGAGAGCCAACCTTCAATGTCTGGATGGGATATTTCAAATAATCTTCAGGGGAAGCGGGAGATGCAAAATGCAAGACGAAATCAACCTTTTCTTTGATAGAAATAAACTGGGCCACATTGTGCCTGATAAAGATGAAATACCTGTCTTTTAGGAGATGGCGGATATTGTCCATGCTTCCGGTGATAAGATTATCCAGACAGATGACCCTGAAACCATCATATCTTAACCGGTCGCACAGGTGTGAGCCGATAAAGCCGGCCCCTCCGGTAACGACCGCTGTCAATCTGGGCAACTTACAGTAAGATGACTTTTTTGTCTTTCGTATTCTTATAGACATTGCGCGTGTCAAAGATAAGTTTAGAATTTTTTAAAAGGAAATCATAATCCACATGGGAATGGTCAGTGGCAAGGATAGCGCAGTCAAACCTCCCCAAACTATCCTTCCTAAAGGGGATCGACTTCAGGTTGATAGAACCTATTTTAAGATACGGGACGATCGGGTCAAAATAGGAAACAGAGATATTTCTTTTTTGCAAAACGGAGATGATGTCCAAGGGAGGAGACTTGCGCAAATCCAGGATATCCTTCTTGTAGGTGACGCCACACACAAGGACCCTGGCCCTCTTAAGCGATATTTTTCTGGACTTTAATAGCTGCTCCACCCGCTCGACGACATACCCCGGCATATCATTAATGACATCAGAAGCCAGTTTGATAAAACGCGAACGGAAACCGAAATGCTTTGCCTTCCAGTAAAGATAGAGTGGATCTTTGGGTATACAGTGGCCGCCCACGCCAGGCCCCGGATAAAATGGCATAAAGCCAAACGGCTTGGTGGAAGCCGCATCGATCACTTCCCATATATTGATATTCATCTTATGTGCCATCATCGCCAGCTCATCGATCATCGCGATATTGATCAGTCGGAAGGTGTTTTCCAATAACTTGGCCGCTTCGGCTGTACGGGATGAAGAGACCGGCACGACCCCATCGATGATATTCTTATAGACCAACTCGGCCAGGGCCGTTGCTTCAGGGCTTAAGCCTCCGACGATCTTGGGGATCTTATGGACGGGGTAGGTTTTATTGCCCGGGTCAATTCTCTCGGGAGAAAAACACAGGAAAAAATCTTTGTTATGCTTGAGGCCCACTTTTTCAAATAGAGGTAAAATGACCTCTTCTGTCGTCCCCGGATAGGTCGTGCTTTCCAGGATCACGAGGCTCCCCTTTTTGATATGTCCGGATATCGAACGCACCGCCTGTTTGATGTAGGAAATATTGGGGTGGTACTTTCTTCTCAGGGGCGTGGGAACGCAGATAATGATGACGTCTGAATCCTCGATAGCCTTAAAGTCGCTGACAGCGCGAAAACGGCCCGAGTGGATGATCTGCCTTAATTCCTTCGTGGGCACATCCGAGATGTAAGACTCTTTTTTCTGGATGTGGCGGAGCCTATCCGTATCCACCTCAATCCCTAAGACAGAAAACCCTTTTTTAGCAAATTCGATAGCCAGGGGCAGCCCCACATAACCCAGGCCAACAACGGCAAATTTGACTTCTTTTCGGTAAATCCTTTTTTGAAATGCCAAAACGTTCTTATCCATGGCCCTTTCCTCTGCCCACGCCGATATAGGTGAAACCCAGCTTCTCGAGGCTCTGGGGTTCGTACATATTGCGTCCGTCGAAAATGAGCGGCCTCTTTAATAATCTCTTGACCCTGGCAAAATCCAGTTCCTTGAACTCATTCCATTCCGTAACCACAAGCAGGGCGTCGCTTGCCTTGCAGGCCTCGTAAGGGTCCTTACAGAAAACAACGTCTTTCAGGAGGAGCCTGGCCTTTTCCATCGCCTGAGGGTCATACGCTTTGATCCTGGCTCCTTCTTGCTGGAGGCTGCGTATGATATCAAGAGAGGGTGCATTGCGTATATCATCCGTATCCGGCTTAAACGAAAGGCCTAAAACACCGATAGTCTTGTCTTTGATGATCCAAAGCTTATCCTTTATTTTCCTCAACATAAAACTTTTTTGCTGTTCGTTGATTTCTTTCACGGCTTTCAGCAGCTCAAAATCATAACCTAACTTTTCCGTAATCGTCATGAAGGCGTCTAAGTCCTTCGGAAAACAGGAGCCCCCGTAACCTAACCCCGCATTTAAAAATGCGCGTCCGATCCTTTTATCCAACCCCATGCCCCTGGCCACTTCTTCCACATCCGCGCCCACCTCATCGCAAATGCACGCCAGGGCGTTGATAAATGAAATCTTGGTTGCTAGAAACGCATTGGAGGCATGCTTGATCAACTCGGCTGATTTGATGCTCGTGACGATTAGGGGTGCCTTCAGTGGTTTATAGAGAGCACTCAAGAGGTCTTTCGCTTTTTTGGACTCCACCCCCAAACAGATGCGGTCCGGATGCATGAAGTCGCTGATGGCCTGGCCTTCCCTCAAGAACTCGGGGTTTGAGGCCACGTCAAATTTAACCTTGCTCTTGATGGTGGTCGCGATCGTGCGCTTCACCCACTCCCCTGTCTCAACGGGAACGGTGGATTTCTCGACGATAAGCCGGTAACTATCCATATTCTGGGCAATGGTACGCGCCACATTCTCAATCCCCGTCAAATCGGCCTCCCCGTTTTCCAAGGAGGGTGTACCGACCGCGATAAAGATCACCTCTCCCTTTTGGACGGCCTCTTTGACGCTGGAGCAGAACTGAAGCCTTTTCTTTTTAAGATTATTCTTGATGAGCTCTTCCAGCCCCGGTTCATAGATGGGAACGATGCCTTTCTTAAGGTTAGCGATTTTCTTGGCGTTATTGTCTGCGCAAATAACAAAATTACCTAGTTCCGCAAGGCAGGCGCCTGTAACAAGACCGACATATCCAGAACCGATGACAGATATCTTCATAACCACATCTCTTTAAATAAACCTTCCTTATTGCGCGCCGGATCGAGACTCCCGATAACTCTGATTAAATCCGAATTCCATTTCAGGGAACGCCTTGAGTCTAAACAGGCAAAAAATAGTGGCGCCCTCGTTTCTTCTATCACTGACCGTGATATCCATAACCCAGCAATGCAGATCCCTGGAAATCGTATATTCCTGCTCGAGTACGCCCCTGGGTATATCGCGGTTGGCTGAATCCCGATAGGGCTTAAGATTGTATCTTTGGTAAATAGAGAATTTCCATTTCGGATTGAGCCGCCAATAAAGGGAAGCCGTCAGCTCATTCCCGCTTTGTCTCTGATACCGCTGGCCAATCCCCAAGGAACGCTCTTTACCCAGATTAAAGCTGATGTCGTAATTGGCCTCGGAAAACTTTCGGTAATTAACGTCAGAACGGCTTCCTGAATGCTGGTAGACGGCATCGGACTGAATGCGCAGCCACGAATAAGGCAGGAGTTTCACATCCAATAGAATATCCGAAAGATGGCTCCCTGACTTATTCCCGGTCTTTGGCTGAAAGACATAAGAACTGCTCACCAAGAAGTCCAGCAGATCCACGCTCTTACCCTCTCTTTTTGTCTGCAATTTATTAGAGAGCCCAAGCTTTGCTGCATTGCTTCCCGTAATGGCGTCAACACTGTCTATCTGGTAAAGCTGGCCGGCAGGAATCGTGGGATCGTGATTATAGGCGTAACCTACGGTTGGCGTGATGATATGCCTTAAACCATCCATCTCCATGTTCAGAAAATCAGACTTGACATCAAAGATGCGATAAAACTTGGTGCTCACGTCCACTCCGCTATAAAAGGTTGCCCTGGAGGCAAGATTCTCATCATCCGCTGCCTTATCGTATACCGTTTCCCGGCCAGCGACATAAGGAGCCACCTGTAAGAAAGACAGGCGCGTGGGCAGCGAAACTTTATTGAAGGTATCCAAGCGGGTCACGCTGACTTCATCTAAAGATGCGGGCGCGGTTGAGGCCTTCTTATTATAAGAGGCCACCGATGTACTACTTTCAAAATAAAAAGGAGACTCTCCTATATTGATGTTCGCAAGAGAATATTTGACTTCGGGCAGTTTATCTATCTGGTCATACCAGTTATTAATGCGTTTCTGAACCAGGAAGTCCATGCTGGAATATTTAAAATTGTGGTGGAGTAAAGCGTATGTCAGGGGCTCGCTGTCTGTTTCGTATTCGCGGTAGAAATAGTCCTTAAGGAAGCCGTGCGCCGTATCAAACTTCCTGCGCTCATCCGTAATCTTGTAGACTTCAGAAGTTACTTTGGTCCTTTCATCCACATCCCATTTATGGCGCCAACGGACCAAATATCTCTCAAAATCCTCATTCAATCCATCGGGTTGCTCATGCGTATAATAAAATTTGTAGTCCCCCTTCCCAAAATGTTGGCTGATATAGTTAAGCCCGAACCCCTCGGCTAGCCCAAGTTTGCTACGGTAATCCAAATAGAGCCTGGCGTCGAGAGAGGGCGTCAGATTCTGCCTGTACATGGAAAGAAGGTATCCCCCCCAATCCGATTTTTTTCCCGGCATGACCTGAAAATGCATCATGGAATCTTTCAGGCTGTGGTTGTAGCGGGGCAGATACAAAACCGGAACATCGCCGATAAAAACGGTGTCTCCTTGCGTTTGGATCTTATCTTTAGGGAACATGTTGATTTGTTTAGCGCCGATGCGGTAATGGGGATCGTTGAAACTACACGTCGTGACAAATCCCTTCTTGGCAATAAACTCCGCATCGCTTACCTTTTCCACTTTTTCCGATTTGCCAAAATAAGGATTCGCCCGGAAATGGGAATCAAAAATGGTGCCCGTTTTCGTATCAAAATTATAGATCATCTTTGAGCCTTCGATGATGCCTTTTTGATCATCCAACACCACCAGGCCTTCGGCCACCGCCTCTCTGGTTTGCGTATTAACGGTCAATTTCTGACAGGTAAGTCTGGAACCTTTGTAAATAATCTCGACTTTTCCCTTGGCCGTGATCTCCTTATTATCCGTTGAGTATTCCACCTCATCCCCATTGACGACAATAGGCTCTTTGGCCTCCTGGGCCAGTGTCAAAGCACAAAGCACAAAACTCAAAGCACAAAATAAGCACAAGGCACAGAATCCAAGACTAAGAGGCTTTTGCATGGACGTCATTTAGGTATTTTCTTGTAGTCTTCCAAAAATCTCTGAATGCCACTGTCAGTAAGCGGGTGCTTGATAAGTTGCTCAATGACCGCAAACGGGACGGTGGCAATATCCGCTCCTATCAAAGCCGCATCCACCACATGCACGGGATTACGGATGCTGGCCACGATAATCTGGGTCTTGAAACCATAATTGGTAAAAATCTTTTTAATGTCACGGATAAGATCCATCCCGACCTCACCCGTATCATCCAGCCGCCCGATAAAAGGAGAAACAAAGGAAGCCCCTGCTTTTGCTACCAATAAAGCCTGGGTAGACGAAAAACAAAGCGTGACATTTGTCTTTATCCCTTCTGCTGATAAGGCCTGGACGGCCTTCAGGCCTTCCTTAACCAATGGTATTTTTATGACGATATTCTTGGCTATCTTAGAAAGTTGCCGCGCTTCCCTGACCATGCCTTCGACATCCAGGCCAATCACTTCAGCACTCACCGGACCTGATACCAATGAACAGATTTCTTTGAGCAGTTCCGTAGCTACTCTGTTTTCTTTAGAGATAAGGGTAGGATTGGTTGTTACGCCATCGATCACGCCCCAAGAGACTGCTTCTTTGATCTCTTTGACATTGGCGCTATCAATGAATATCCTCACGTCATAACCTCTTTGACTAATAAGGCTGCGCCCACCATACCGGCGTCGCTGCCTAACCTGGCTTTAAGGACCTTGACCCTCCTGGACTGCACGCTCATCGCGCGTTTCCTGATCGTCTCCCTTGTCTTTTGAAATAAAATCGGGCCTGCGTTTGCAATCCCTCCTCCTAGAACAACAGCATCCAAGTTCAATACATTAGCCATTCCAGCCAAAGCCACACCCAGATGTTCGGCAACTTTAATCCAAATTCCCTTGGCTTTCTTGTTTCCTTTTTTTGCCAAAAGGCTGAGTTCTTCTAAAGAAATCGCTTTTTTAAAAACGTCTCTGGCTTCTCTTAATATCTGATTATTGCCGATATAAGATTCAAGGCAAGCCCGGCCTCCGCAATTACATAGTGGCCCCTTCTCATTAATGGGCAGATGCCCTATTTCACCCGCGGCATTATCCTGGCCGCGATAAAGCTCTCCCCCCAGGATAAGACCGCCTCCTACCCCTGTCCCTAGCGTCAAACATAAAACATTTTGAAATCCACGGCCAGCCCCTAATTTATATTCAGCCAGGGCCATAAGGTTAGCATCGTTATCCAAACATGTGGGCAATTTTAGTCTTGTCCCTAAAATGCTTTTGAGGTTGACTTCCTTCCAACCGGGGATATTGACGAAGAAATGCACGATACCGGAAGCGTGGTCCGTGGGGCCAGGCAAACCCAAACCAATGCCAAGAATCGCTTTTTTAGTAAATTTATTCTTACCTATAATACGATGCACTGAATCGCAGATATCCTGGATCAATCTTGCCTTTTGGAAAAACCTTTGAGTGCTTGTGACCTCTTTGTCTACAATCTTTAATCTTGAATCAAAAAGGGCCGTCTTCAGATTCGTCCCGCCCAGGTCAATCCCGATGATGAACTTTTTTTTCATAAGCGTTTATTTTAACCTAATTCGCTCGTTTTAGCAAGCAATAATCTTCTTTATTCACAAGGAGTTTTATAAATTTAGTGCCTGACTTGCCTACAAATTACAGACCCCTATCTTGAGATCCTGAGGGTGGCATATAGGTGCAGACGCGGTTACGGCCCTGCTCCTTGGCCTGATACAGAGCCTCGTCCGCCCTTTCGATGATCGTATCGGCTTCCTTGGCGTGAGAAGGAAAAGTGGACAGGCCCAGGCTCAAAGTCACTTTCAGGTCCTCATCATACACACGGAAGCTTCTTGACTCAATGGCCTTTCGGATACGCTCGCAGGCATAGCGGGCATCCTCTGTATCGGTTTCCGTGAAAACGATGGATAATTCTTCTCCGCCGTAACGCCCCATGAAATCTATCTCTCGGATATTTTCCTTAAGGACTTCCGTAACATCTCTTAAAATGGCATCCCCCACCAGATGTCCGTATTGATCATTGATCTCTTTAAAATGGTCGATATCCGCCATGACGAAAGAAAGCTTGAGCTTAAATCTCTGGCAGCGGCTGACCTCTTCTTGAAACCTTTCCATAAAATAGCGTCGGTTAAAAGTCTGGGTCAGGCTATCAACAATGGTGAGCTCCTGGACCTTTTTGAACAAAAAGGCTCCCTTAACCCCTGAGACAAATTGCTGGGCTAAGATATGGAATTTCTCTTTATCCTGTTCTGCAAGACCTCGAACCACCAGAAACCCTACGGGTTCATTTTCCAATATGATGGGCAGGATCGTTGAGCCAACTGAGGCAGCGGGTTCACTCTTAAGAAACAGGCAATCCTCTAGCTTGAGAAAGGCGCTGATGCGCTCTTTAAAAAGTTTAAAAATCAAGTCTTCATCCAGGATTTTTCGAATATCTTTTGTCATATCAAAAAGGGCGATCGTTGCCTCAACGGACCCATCCAAGATGGCATTCTCCCTTTTTATTTTCTCGCATTCCTGAGATACCTTCTCGCATTCCTCTTTCAAACCCAAAAGAGTAAGTTCTTTCTCTTTCAAGCTCCTGCGCCAATGTAATCCTCCTAACATCAGAAAAATAAAAGTTAAAAAAACAAGGAGGCCTAGATACAGCATATCTGATTTCTCCCCTTTTTCTTGGCTTGATACAAGGCTTTATCGGCCCGGCGGATCAACTCATCTTCCGTAGGGGCATCTGCGCAAAACCCGGCGATGCCGATCGAAACCGTAACGTGGGTCTTCTGCCTTCGCAGAATAATTTCCTCTTCCTCAATCTTTCGGCGGATCTCTTCGGCGTAACTTTGAGCTGCTTTCTTATTGACACAGGGAAGCAACACGCTGAATTCCTCTCCGCCAAAACGACTCACCGTGGCAAGGGTGTCTTTCAGGGCGCCCGTCATGATTTGGCTCAACCTTTTTAATACGATATCTCCTGCCGTATGCCCAAACCGGTCATTGTAATTTTTAAAAAAATCGATATCGAGCATTAATAGATATAGCCCGGTTCGCTGACTCAAGGCCCGAAGGCATTCTTCCGTCAACCTTTCCATAAAAAACCCTTTTGTAAAAAGCATGGTGAGCGTATCGTGGATGGCTAAATCGCGCGTTTTTTGATAAAGCTCACTGTTTTCTATGGCCACAGCCCCCAAATCGGAAACGGCAACAAGAAAACGCAGATCGTCCTGTGTAAAAAAATGAGCCTGTGCATGATCCAGCCTGAGGGTCCCTAAGACTCTGTGTTCGCTCATGAGGGGGGAACTGATCAGGGACAAGATCAGCCTGTTTTCCCTGTTGTCTAATTTTCCCAGATCAAAACGGAAATCCTGCCGGACATCCTCAATGAGTAAGGGGCCCAGGTGCCTGAGGACCCAGTAATCGAAGACATCCCCTTTCTTGGCCTGGATGATGAGACCATCGTCTTGTTTTTTTGTTTTAAAAATCTGCAGGTTCAACTGCTTATCTATAAAATAAAGGATGCAGACGCCCTGATGACGGGCTATATGGGAAAAGGCAATGGCAGTGAGGCTCTCGGCCACAGAATCCAGGGCCAGGCTACGGTTGAGTTCTTCAATATAGTCCTTAAGATTACTGTACCGTTTGATCCGGACCTTCTGACCTGCATTATTTTGGAGTTCCCTGCCTAACTCATCCTTGAGGACGTTCAGCTGTTCCTGCAGATCCTGAATTTTATATTCCAGACGGTATTTTCTTTTTGAGTAATGCTGAAACAGGAAATAAAAGGCGAGGATATTGACGAGAAGAATAGGGAAGAGCATGCGCACTTTACCCCAAAAATTAAGGCGGGAATGGTTTAGACGATAGTTTCTTCCGTATCTTTATTGAAAAAGTGCACTTTGCTCATGTCGAAGACCACATCCATATCCTGGTTGATCTTGGGACGGTCGTGTGCACCTACCCGCGCAATGAACGTATGCCTGCCGGTATTCAGATACAGATAAACCTCTGAACCCATCGGTTCGAACACTTCACAGCTCACCCGGACGATATTGTCCGGTGGTGCCTCGGAGACAAACAACTTATCATAGATATCCTCGGAACGGATGCCAAAAATGACTTCTTTGCCGATATAGGAAAGTATTTTAGGAACCATATCCTCGACAAGCCTGACCCTGATCTTGCCTTCGCTAAAAAAGATCTTGCCATTCTTCTTCTGCAGACTTCCCTTCATGAAATTCATGGGAGGAGAACCAATAAAGCCGGCAACGAATTTATTCTTTGGCTGGTCGTAAACGGTAATAGGATCGGCCACCTGCTGCAGAACCCCGTCCTTCATAACGGCGATCCGATCTCCCATGGTCATGGCCTCGACCTGGTCGTGCGTCACATAGATAATGGTCGTCTGAAGCCTGATGTGCAATTTATGGATTTCGGTGCGCATCTGGACGCGCATCTTCGCATCCAGGTTGCTCAAGGGTTCGTCGAACAAAAAAACCAACGGTTTTCTCACGATCGCCCTGCCGACGGCCACCCGCTGCCGTTCGCCACCGGAGAGCTCGCGGGGCTTACGGTTCAAAAGACGCTTGATCCCCAATATCTCAGCGGCTTCATTAACGCGCTGGCTGATCTCATTCTTAGGCATGTGCCGCAGCCTCAGGCCAAACGCCATATTTTCAAAGACCGTCATATGAGGGTACAGGGCGTAATTCTGGAACACCATGGCGATGTTTCTATCCTTGGCCGGCACATCATTGACAAGCTGGTCTCCGATGTAGATGTTTCCTTCGCTCATATCTTCCAGGCCTGCGATCATCCTTAAGGTTGTAGATTTTCCGCAACCCGAAGGCCCAACCAGTACCATGAATTCTTTATTCTCAATACCTAAATTAACACAATCAACCGCTTTGACATTTCCCGCAAAAATCTTTGAAACATTATTAAGGCTGACTTGCGCCATCTCTTCTCTCTTTTTTTAGATGTTTTAGGTTTTTTACACTGAACTATGAACTCAGTATTATATTACTTTAACTTAAATAGTCAAGCAATTGACTCAACGTATTTTTGAGTTCCTTGCGGCGGACGATCATATCGATCAATCCGTGCTCTAAAAGAAATTCCGAACGCTGAAATCCCGGCGGCAATTTCTGCCGGATTGTCTGTTCAATGACGCGGGGACCCGTAAAACCAATCAGGGCCCGAGGCTCAGCCACAATCACATCCCCAACGCCGGCAAAAGAAGCCATGACGCCGGCCATGGTAGGGTTTGTTAGCACGGAGACGTAAGGAAGTTTCGCCTGTTTATAATAAGCCAGGGCCGCGCAGGTCTTAGACATCTGCATAAGGCTGTACATCCCCTCATACATACGCGCACCACCCCCTGAGCCGGAAACGATAATGAGAGGTAGCTTGCTTCGTGTGGCTGTTTCAATAGCGCGGGTGATCTTCTCGCCGACCACCGACCCCATCGAACCCATGATAAAACGGGAATCCGTTACTGCTAAAATGACTTTCCTGCCCTCACATTTTCCCTCTCCGGAAACGGCCGCTTCTCTAAGGCCTGTCGCGCTTTGGTCATTGGCTAATTTTTCTTTATAGGTCTTGGGCCCCTTGAATTCCAGAGGATCGACGGAAGCCATATCTCTGTCCAGTTCAAGAAATGTGTCTTTATCTATCAATAAATGGATGCGCTCATAGGCGCCCAACACAAAATGATGATTGCATTTCGGACAGACCTTCTGGTTTTCTTCCAAGGTCTTGTTGTAGAGAGTCTCGGAGCACCCTTCGCACTTGGTCCAGAGGCCATCTGGCATTTCCTTCTTTTTTAATCGGACGATGGTGTATTTGGGTTTTCCGAATAATGCCATCTCTTCACCTATTCGAACTTATGAAGCAGGAGTCCCGATAAAACCTTCGGGTAAAAGTAGGTGGTCTTGCTGGGCATTCTTTCCGCGTTGAGGGCTACCGTTATCACTTCTTGAATCTTGGCGGGGTTCAGGAGAAAAGCGATGTGCGTTGATGAACGGTCAACTTTATCGATAAATTCATCCGCATGGGGGCCGTAGAGGATGTTTCTTTTATCTTCGATATCAAGTTTCAAAATGTTCTTCAGGATCAGATTATTGAGAATAGAAACATCCAGGGACCTGTATTCCTTTGATTTGCCGCTCATCATTTTATCCAGGATCCCGATATTTTTCAGGCGCAAGAGATGGTATTTGCTTTCCTTATACATCCCCAGGACATGCTCGGTTCTTCCCCCCTTCTCCATCAAAAAGAAGAGCTGGGTCTTATCTTTGACTTTTTCCTCCACATAAAAATATTCCTTGAGTTTCTGTATAAAACTCCTGTAATCAAACTTGGCCCTCGTTTTGACCAGGCGATGCACGGGAAGGACGCAAAGGCCATGGGAAGGCGCGTTTGTAAAGTAGGCCAGGATATAGTTAAAACTTTCCTGCCCCGTAAAGGCATCCTGCCGTTTCTTCTTCATCAGGTCCCTGAAGGCCAAGGCCACTTCATAGCGGTGATGGCCGTCGGCAATAAAGATATTCTCTTTTTGCATACAGGCCTGCATGCCAGCGATGACCTCGGGGGCGTCGATTCGCCAGAGCTTGTGGATGACTTTTTCTTTGTCGGTGACTTCCAGGAGGGGAACTTTACCCTGGAGATGATGCTGGTAGGTGCGCTGCACGATCCGTTTGTTGTCAGAAAAAATCAAAAAAACGGGGCTTAAATTGGCTTTGACCTTCTTGATGAGCCTAAACCTGTCCTCCTTGGACTCAAGGCGCGTGTGCTCATGGCTGTAAACAGAAGATTTCTTATCCCCCAGATGCAAAAGGGCGAAAAACCCCAGCCGTTCTTTTTTGACCCCCTTCAGGCTATACTGCTCGCTGCAGAAATAGATGCAGGGCTGTTCATCCTTGATCAGGATTTCATCTTTCAACCAATCCCTTAGATAATTCTTTGCCCGTTTGTATTTATCCTCTCCCGGTACCTTCTTGCCTAACTCAAGATGGATGAAATTATAAGGGCTTAAGTCGTGATAATAATTCGAATCAGCCGGAGAAATAATATCGTAGGGTGGACAAACCACCTTGGAGAGATCCCTGTTTTCTTCTTGATTATACATCAGGGCTTTGAAGGGTTTTATTTGAGGCATACTTTTCTTTCTGATAGAGCCATCTGCCGGAAAACAAACAGGATGCACGCCGTGAAACCGGCTAAACTATCGATGCAGAGGTCAAAAAAAGAAACCGTCCTTAAGGGGACAAAGGCCTGGTGCCCTTCATCTGTTAACCCATAGATTATAACAAATATTGCCGTAAAAAGCACAATTTTTATAGGACCAAACGCCGGAAAGGTATTTCTCATAGCGCAGATAAAGAAAGAGGCAAGAAGAAAAAAAATCAGAAAATGATAAAGCAGGTCCTCATAAGGGAATAAAGACGGGACATCGCTTCCCGGGATGCTGGAAGCATAAAATATGACCACCATGCAAAGGACGACAGGAAGCCAGGATTTTGCGACCTTGAATTTAGTGTTGACAGGCATTACATCCTTCTTTGGCCTTAGGGCAAGAGGCAGGCCCCTGGGGTTTTGGGCTTGAATCCTTTTTGCGGTAATCCGTGGCGTAGAACCCTGATCCTTTGAAAATAATCCCGGCACCCATGCCGATAAGACGCTTGACCTTCAGCTTCTTACATTTGGGACACTTGCGTAGCTGCCCGTCGTTCATGCTCTGAAAAACTTCGAATTTATGACCGCAGGCACTGCATTCGTAATCGTAGGTAGGCATAAGTTTTACTCCTTATTTAAAGGTCTTCTTTATCTTCTCGGCAAGACTCTCTTTGTTAACTTCTTCTCCCGAGGCCTTGGCGAACTCTTCCATGAGCCGGCGTTGCTCTGAGTTCAGGCGCTGCGGGATCTCCACATTCACCCTGATTAATTCATCTCCGATGCCCCTTCCGTGAACATCCGGTATCCCTTTTTCTTTAAGCCGGAAAATTTTACCGCTTTGGGTGCCTGCGGGTATCTTCATGCTTACGTTGCCATTAAGCGTAATTACTTGTACCTCTCCTCCTAATATCGCCTTACTCAGACTAATTGAAATCTCAGTGACAATATCATTATTATGCCTTTCAAATATTGCATGCGGCTGGACTTCAATAATTACATGTAAATCACCCCGGCCAGCAGTGCCGATCTCGCCTTCGCCGCGCATTCTTATATGCGAACCAGTATCTACTCCAGCGGGTATCTTTACTTTGAGTCTACGGCTAACCTTAATTCTTCCTTGACCATGACAATCTATACAGGGCGTTTGAGTCATTGTTCCTTCGCCCTGGCAACGCGAACAAGCTTGTTCGATATAAAAACCTCCCCGTCCCATTACAGAACGACCCGAACCTTTACACTGCGGACAAGTAATTTTTTTAGTACCCGGTTTAACGCCGCTTCCTTCGCAAGTTGAACACGACTCGTACCTAGGAACTACGATCGTTCTCTCTGTGCCCTTAGCCGCTTCTTCTAGCGTGATATCAACAGATATTTGTAAATCCCTTCCTTTTCTTCGTGAACTGCGACCTGTCCTTTCAGAACCAAAAAAGAAATTATCGAAAATATCGTCAGTATCATAACTATATCCTCCTCCGGAAAACATGCTCTGGAGATTCTTGAGTAAATCTCCTAATCCTATATCTTCGAAACCACCCCACTGACCGCCACGCATAATATCTTCACGAGTAAACCTTTGATCTACGCCAGCATGGCCGTATTCATCATAAACCGCACGTTTTTGCGCGTCAGATAAAACTGCATAAGCCTCGGAAATCTCCTTAAACTTCTCCTCGGCCTCTTTTTTCTGTTCGTGAGGGACCCTGTCAGGGTGATAACGTAGCGCCAACTCTCTGTAGGCCTTCTTGATTTCATCGAGAGTGGCGCTCTTTTTAACTCCCAGAATCTCGTAATAATCGCGTTTCGTGGACATCATTACTATTTCTTATCGTCTTCTTCTTCTTTGTACTCCGCGTCAATGATCTCTTCGTCTTTGCCTGTTTTCTCTTCTTTGGCGTCACTCGGACCTGCCTGCTCTTTTGGCCCTGCCTCCTTGGGACCTTGCTGCTGTTGCTGCTTGGCAGCGGCCTGTTTGTAAATCTCCTCCGCCAACTTATGGGAGGCCTTGGTCAGATCTTCCATCCCGCTTTTCATCCTCTGCACATTCTTATCCTTGATGGCGGTCTTCAGGTCATTGAGCTTTGCTTCGATATCCGCGCGCTCGGCCTGGCTTACTTTATCGCCGAATTCTTTCAGCGATTTTTCCGTGCCATAAACCAAGGTGTCTGCCTGGTTGACAATTTCGATTTCTTCTTTTTTCTTGGTGTCTTCAGCGGCAAACTTTTCTGCATCCTTGACCATCTTTTCGATTTCTTCCTTGGAGAGCTTCTTGGGAGCGGTGATGCGGATGGATTGCTCCTTACCTGTGCCCAGGTCCTTGGCCGAAACATGCACGATGCCGTCGGCATCTATATCAAAAGCCACTTCAACCTGGGGAACGCCGCGCGGAGCTGCGGGAATGCCCACGAGGTCAAATCGGCCCAGCTCCACATTATCATTCGCCATCTGTCTTTCTCCCTGCAAGACGCGGATGGTCACCGCCGTCTGATTATCCGCAGCCGTAGAAAAGATCTGGCTCTTTTTAGTCGGAATGGTTGTGTTCCTTTCAATGAGGCGCGTATTCACCCCGCCCAGCGTCTCAAGGCCCAGAGACAAAGGCGTTACATCCAGAAGCAATACATCTTTGACGTCTCCTTTGATGATGGCCGCCTGAATCGCCGCTCCCAGCGCCACGCACTCCATGGGGTCCACCCCGCGCTCGATTTTTTTGCCGACAAAATCCTCGACAAACTTCTGAATGATCGGCATGCGGGTGGGGCCTCCGACCATGATGATACGGTCGACTTCAGAGGCGCCAAGCTTTGCATCCTTCAGCGCTTCTTCCATGGGCTTGCGGCAGCGCTCCACAATAGGTGAAACCAATTCATCCAGTTTGGCACGGGTGATCGACATAGTCAGGTGCTTGGGACCCGAAGCATCCGCCGTAATAAAGGGGAGGTTGATATCCGTGGTGAGCGTCGAAGACAACTCGACCTTGGCCTTTTCCGCTGCTTCCCGAAGCCGCTGCATCGCCATCTTATCGTTACGCAGGTCGATACCGCTTTCGCGCTTGAATTGATTGGCGAAATGATCAATCAGCAGATTATCCATATCCGTTCCGCCCAGCTGTGTATCTCCGTGGGTGGACTTGACCTCAAAGACGCCGCTGGCCATCTCCATGATCGTGACATCCAGCGTTCCGCCTCCTAAATCAAAGACCATGATCTTCTGCTCTTTCTGGGATTTCTCAAGCCCGTAAGCGAGACATGCGGCTGTCGGTTCGTTAATGATACGCAGGACCTTAAGGCCCGCAATCTCTCCTGCATCTTTCGTAGCGGTCCTCTGGTTATCGTCAAAATAGGCAGGACAGGTGATGACCGCCTCCTCAACCTTGTCTCCTAAATAGGCCTCGGCATCCTGCTTGATCTTTTGCAAAATAAACGCAGAGATCTGCTGCGGGGTGTACTCCTTGCCAAAAACCTTGAATTTATGGTCTGTGCCCATCTTGCGTTTGGCAGCCTGAATCGTGCCCTCTGCATTGATGGCAGCCTGGCGCCTGGCCGGCTCTCCTACTAAACGCTGACCGTCTTTTGTAAAAGCCACGTAGGAGGGAAATGCCTTGCCTGATGCGACCCCTGCGCCTTCCGCAGAAGGGATGATGACAGGCCGGCCTCCTTCCATAATCGCCGCTGCTGAATTCGACGTCCCTAAATCAATTCCTATAATTTTAGCCATATGGCACCTCCTAGATTTTATTCTTTTCTATGAACTTTTCTTAGACACCTTCACCTTCGAAGTCCTAATCACTCTATCGTTGAGCAGATACCCTTTTTGCAATTCTTCAACTATGGTGTGTTCCGGCAAATCTTCACCGTCCACCTGCATAAGCGCCTCATGAAAATGCGGGTCGAATAATTTACCTTTGGCCTCTATGGGCTTAACGCCTTGAGCCTTTAACATCTCATAAAGGTGTGCCAGAATCATCTCCACCCCTTTTAAAAAAGCAGCCAGGTCCTGATGCTTCTCTTGGGCCAGCTCCACGGTGCGCTCCAGATCATCCAGAACGTTCAGCAATTCTATGACCATGCCTTCATTGGCATACCTGAAAAAATCCAGCCTCTCTTTTTCCTGCCGTTTGCGCGAATTCTCAAAATCCGCCTGGAGCCTCAAATACTTATCCCAGCAATCCTTGGCTTTATCCGCCTCCTCCTTTAATTTCAGATACTCCTCCTCCTTAAGGATGACGGTCTTTTCTTCCTGAGGCAATTCTTTTTCTTCCTGATTGTTTTTATGCTCTTTCGTCATAGTCCTTAAAAGATTTCAAAAACTTCCGTCACCAGATCCGAGATGTATTCCATCGTGGGAATAATGGATTTGTATTCCATGCGCATGGGCCCCAGCACGGCTATTTTACCTGAAGGCTTATTTTTGACCCGAAAACCCGAGACCACCAGGGCACAATTTTCCATTTCGGGACAGCCTAATTCCGTTCCGATATACACCTTGACTTTTTCTTTAAAATCACGGTTGATGACATCCAGCAACCGGCGCTTGTCTTCAAAGGCTCTGACAAGAAAACGTATCTTATCCGAATCCTTGAACTCCGGCTGGTCTAACATACGGCTTAAGCCTTTGTAAAATAACTTATCCTGAAGCTCAAGAATTGAAACGATGCCGGCATAGTGCGTGACAGCCGAAATAATCTCCGTGGTTTCTTCCAAAGCATCATCCAGGCGCCGGATCTGCCGCTTGAATTCCCTGACAATGCGCTCTTTTTCATTATCGAGCAACTCCATCTGCGAAATAAGGAAATCAACGTAATAGCGGTACCCTCTATCCGTGGGCATGCGGCCACCTGAGGTATAAGGGTGAGTCAGAAAACCCTTCTCCTCCAGCTCTGAAAAGATAACACGGATGGTCGCTGAACTTAAATCGAATTCTTCGGCAATATCTTCCGAAGCGACTGGAACCGCGTCTCTTATGTATTTATTGATGGCGGATTCTAAAACGAGCCTTCTCCTGGATTCATAGTCTACGTTTCTTACCATGGCCATCTCCTTTTAGCACTCTCAGTCATATAATGCTAAAAATTCATTTTAACATATTTTATCTCTTTGTCAACAACATCCACCCTTACCTTATCCCCTTCCTTGATTTTGCCTTCCAGGATTTCAAGGGCAAGCTTATCCTGGAGGGTCCTTTGGATAACCCTCTTCAGGGGCCTGGCGCCGAAATGGATGTCAAATCCTTTCTCTGCAAGATACGCTTTGGCTTTTTGCGTCACCTCAAGATGAATCTTTCGCTCAGCCAGGCGCTTGATGATAGGCTCAAGCTCTAAGTCGACTATTCTCTCAATTTCCTTTTTGTCCAACGGATTGAAAACAATAATATCATCCAGGCGGTTGAGAAACTCCGGCTTGAAAGTCCTTCGCACCTCTTCCAGCAGCTTTTCCTTCATCACTTTAAAGCTAGAGGACTCTTCCTTAGGACTATTGAACCCAATAGAGCCATGCTGCTGGATGATCTCAGCGCCGATATTCGAGGTCATGATGATAATCGAATTTCTGAAATTAACAGTCCTTCCCTGGCCGTCCGTAAGCCTTCCGTCATCCAGGATCTGCAAAAGGATATTAAACACTTCAGGATGGGCCTTTTCGATCTCATCCAGCAGAATCACCGCATAAGGCCTGCG
This sequence comes from Candidatus Omnitrophota bacterium, assembly GCA_043798795.1. GTDB lineage: Bacteria > Omnitrophota > Gorgyraeia > Gygaellales > Profunditerraquicolaceae > JBDRKE01. Next base: position 1,650 of record JAZDOJ010000037.1, on the reverse strand, counting down.
CCTGACCTTTTCCGTCAGCTGGCCGCCTTCCTCGTATCCGACATAGCCGGGAGGGGCACCGATCAGGCGGCTGACGCTGAACTTCTCCATATACTCAGACATATCGATACGGATCAACGCTTCCTCATCATCGAACAAGAACCAGGCCAGGGCCTTGGCCAATCGGGTCTTGCCCACGCCTGTCGGCCCCATAAAAATAAAGGACCCCATAGGCCTGAACTCATCCGCAAGGCCGGAGCGCGAACGCCGCACGCATGCGGAAATGATATCAATGGCTTCGTCCTGGCCCACCACTTTGGTTTTAAGCCGCTCCTCCATTTTGATGAGCTTTTCCGTATCCCCTTCCATGAGCTTGGTCAGGGGAATCCCTGTCCATTCGGAAATCACCTCAGCGATATCTTCATCACCCACCTCTTGGCGCAACATCCCTGACTCCTTCTGCAGCCTGGCGAACTCCTCGTTGTGCTTAATAAGAGCCTGCTCTAATTCGATGAGCTTCCCGTATTTTATCTCAGCCACCCGCCCTAAGTCTCCGACTTTTTCGGCATTATGGGCATCATTCTTAAGGTCTTCGATTTTTTTCTTTATTTCCTGGATTTTCAGAATGACGGATTTTTCTTCCTCCCACTGCTTCTTCCTGACGTCTAAATCCTTCTTTAACTTCTCCAGCTCCTCCTCAATTACTTTTAGCCTTTCCAGAGATGTTTTGTCCTTTTCCTTTTTAAGGGCCTGTTTTTCTATTTCCAGCTGCATGATCTTACGCTGCACAGCATCAATCTCCGTCGGCATGCTGTCGATCTCAATCCGAAGGCGGCTGGCTGCTTCATCAATCAGGTCCACGGCCTTGTCCGGCAGATGCCTGTCGGTTATATAGCGTCCGGAAAGAGTAGCTGCGGCAATGATGGCCGAATCCTTGATGCGCACGCCGTGATGAATCTCATACTTTTCTTTTAATCCTCTTAATATGGCGATCGTATCCTGCACATCCGGCTCACCCACGAAGACCGTCTGGAATCTTCTTTCCAGGGCCCTGTCCTTCTCTATATATTTACGGTACTCATCCAGGGTTGTCGCGCCGATGCAGCGCAGCTGGCCGCGTGCCAGCATGGGCTTGAGCATTTGGGAGGCATCCATTGCACCCTCAGCTGCCCCGGCACCCACAATCGTATGCAGCTCATCGATAAATAAGATAATCTGGCCGCTTTTGCTCTGGATCTCTTTGAGAACAGCCTTGAGCCGATTTTCGAACTCTCCGCGGAATTTCGTTCCCGCGATCAGGCTCCCCAAATCTAAAGCTACGATTTTCTTATTCTTTAAGCCTTCGGGCACGTCATGGGAAACAATGCGCTGGGCTAAACCTTCTACAATGGCGGTTTTTCCCACCCCTGCCTCACCGATGAGCACCGGATTGTTCTTGGTGCGCCTGGACAAAACCTGCATCAGGCGGCGGATCTCTTTATCGCGTCCGATTACAGGATCCAGCTTATTCTTTAAAGCCAGGTCCGTAATAAGTGTTGTCAAGATAATTGTACGCTTTCGTATTGGGGTTCTCTGAAAATTGTTACATGTCTTGGCATAACCTCTGGTTGTTGTTCTTGCATAACTTGGCTTATAATGCCGTATACCCACAGATTTGCGCTTCTACTTGAT
>JAZDOJ010000020.1:0-2869 GCA_043798795.1 Candidatus Omnitrophota bacterium | reverse complement strand
AAAACGGCAGGAAAAACATGCCATCAGAGGCTTAACAAGCGACGATCTCCCGGCGGAAATACATACAGCTACTCTTGAAATTTAGGATAAACCGATGCGGGGAATTTTGCCATTCTCAACTAAAATTTGCATTGACTCATTATCTTGCCCTAAGGCAAGGTACCGACGAAAAAGAAGGCGTTCTGGTCGCCTGGGCCGTAACCGAGGAAGGCAAAAAGGTGCTTCTGCATATTGACCGAGGCGAGCGGGAAAGCTATGACTGCTGGAAGACTTTTGTGGAAGATATGAAGCTGCGAGGATTGAATGAGCCGCTTCTGGTAATCCGTGACGGTAATTCTGGCTTAAAGAAGACGGCCCGTGAGTGTTTTTCCTATTCTTTCGCCCAGAGGTGTCAGGTGCATAAGATGAGGAATATCTTAAGTAAACTGCCGAGGAATATCCATGCCAAGATGAAAAGGCTGATTCATTCCGCCTTCTACGCGAAAGACTACCCAGAAGGCCTAAGGATAGCCAGGGATATAATTGCGCGCTTTGAGGATGAGTTCCCTTCGGCGATGGAGTGCCTTGCGGAAGGCCTTGAAGAAACATTGTGTGTTTTGAAGTTCCCAGCAGCGCATCGTAAAAGTATTCGCTCCACAAACCTCTTAGAGAGACTCTTGGGAGAGAGTAAACGCCGGACCAAGGTAATTCCTCGTTTTCCGACGGAGAAGAGCTGCTTAAGCTTAGTCTATGCCGTCCTGATTGACGCGTCTTCTCACTGGCATGGCTTAAAGATGACTCCAAAGATAATAGAAGAGTTGAGCCAGCTTCGCGCTCTATGCCGGAAACAAAAAGCAGCGCCGGTTGAACCTGTCCAACCGAAGAATCTGGAATTAGTAGAAGCATAAATCTATGGATTGCGGAGCGATGTTCCATATTCACTTTTACAGGAAAGAAAAGACTTGACCGGAATTCACGAGTTACATAAATACTGTTTTTGAAAATAATCGGGAAGAAAAATATTTTCTAACAAAGTAATGGTAAGGAAAATCGTCCTATGGAGTCAATAAGATGCGCTATTTGTGGCAAGAAGCCGCGGGGAATCTGTCCGGCCTTAGAAAAGATGATCTGCCCGGCTTGTTGTGGTTCAGGCAGAGGGAGTAGAATACGCTGTGTTTTTACTTGCGCGTATTTTCCTTTTAGTATAGAAGGATACGATTTGTGGTTAAGGATAGATGGAGGATTGGCGCGTAAAATGCTCAGTTATTTTGCATCTTGCTACAGCCGCATTGAATTCGAAGAGATGGTTGAGCATATGCGTTTTGCCAGCGGCATATCAGGAGAGAATGCAGGAACAGCAGAGGGCGCAGCAGTGTATTATATCTTTTTTGTTAAACGAGATACTGATGGTCGCACCTTAGCCCAGAAGTGGCAGGCGCAAGGATGGCCAGGCCTTAATAATGATGAGCGGATTATGATGGAAAGCCGCTTTAATTGCCGGGCTACAGTGATTGAGATACAGAAGGTATTAGACCATCAAAGGATGGAGTGTATTGATTTATTGGAGCCGGAGAAAGGGAGTTTTGTTTTAATTGACCGCGCTACCGCCGCGAGATCTGTGCGTTTTAGCCGGTTGTTAACCTGGCTGGCGCATTACCCTTATTTTAGCCGCATCGCTAATAATGCCGTGGAGGTTACGGATTTTGCATTTGTAGAATTTATGGATACGTTGCACGATTCTTTCCAGAAAGAACACCGCAAACATAAAGAACTAACCATAAAAGATTACCTTTCGGAATCCTTTGGTTCATTCGGCAGCCTGATTTATGATTTAAGCCGGGAAAAGAGTATTGCGGCATTGGCGAGGATGGATTTGCATCAATGCAAGGCGCTATATAAGATTGAAGGCAATTATGCCCAGATTAAGGCAATTTTAGATAGTAAGCCCGACTTTGAAAAGCGAGAAAGGCATCGAGAAGAAAAGAAGGTTGCGGGAGCGTATTATTACATCTGGCTGCGTCGTGGTGAATCCAAGGCGTTAGAGAAAAAGATGTCTTTTTCTTTCAGGCATGGAGACGAGAAGGAAGACGGCGTTGGTACGATAGGAAATATCATCCTTTCCCCGGATAAACTAATTGTAGAAACCTTTACCAAGCAAAAGTATAGATTTGCCAAAACTATGATTAAAAAGTTCTTTGGGGAGAATCTCCTGTTACAGAATGAAGCGGTAGTGGATCTGGCCAAGCAGCAGGCTACAAGGATAGAGGATAATTATGAAGATTATGCGCAGGAAGTGATTTTAGAAAAACAAGAAGGGAAGAAAGAAGATATTCCTCCAGAGATAGCGCGCGAACTTCTGCAGAAAATGCACAAACGGCATTATGCCATATTTCTTGATGATGAAATTCCGGCTTTAGATAATATGACTCCGCGCCAGGCCAGCACTGACCCCCGAATGCGGCCAAGGTTAGTTGAACTTATGAAGCAGCATCTGAAAGGCATTGAGAGGCAGAATAAAGAAAGAGGATTGGATTTGAATATTGACTGGGTGCTGGATGAATTGTCGCTTCGGGAATTGAAATAGGAGCTTGGTATCCCCGCTCTTGTTTTTGGCTTGGGTGTTGGGTTTTGGGTAGTTTTGTTGGTAACGAGGATGCGGTAGCCTTCGGGAGAGTTGGGGGCGAAAGCGCCTGAAGGAGTGTCTTATTCTCGTTGAGTAAGCGCTTGGGGTTCTACAGGGCACCTTATTTAGGGACTGGAAGAGACATCGTACCCCCCTGGGGTCAAATATGCAAGTTTTTTATTAAGTAAGGCATCCAAATCAACCGGAGGCAGCATAAGGGCTTCTTTAGTAATATCAGGTCGTTTTTCTTGGGCTAACTGCCAAGGG
>JAZDOJ010000046.1:0-28746 GCA_043798795.1 Candidatus Omnitrophota bacterium | reverse complement strand
TCCCCTTCTTCGGTTGGCACTTCAGGGGCTTGCGAAAATAAGGTATCCATCTTTTCTATTAATTTCTGCTTTCCCTCTTTCGAGATTTTAGAAATTACTTGTTTCATCTCTTGGCTCTCAAGCGATAAGAAAAGCGCATCCCACCCTTTTTTGCTTTGAGAACGGAATCGCGTTGTTTCAGAGACCGGATCATCAAAGCCATTGGGGATGAGGCCGGCCACGCTATGCAACCTTCCGTTCAACACGTCATTACTATAGGTAAGGATATCCATCGCATTGATGATAGCCCTGGCACGCTGAGAGATGGCTTCATCCGAATCTTTCGCATATCTTTCCAAAAGGGTTCTGGCCTTCTCGAAAATGACATTCGCTTTGTCTGTATCCGCCATCATTTCCGCAGTAGGTTTTTTCCTGGTAATCCGATAGTCGATGGAAGCTCGACAAAACTTCAAAGCATCCAGCAGGTCGCCAAAAAATATAAATTCTTTAGAAGTCTCAGCTAAAAGAGTCGAGGAGCCCAACAAAAAAATGAAAACAAAAAAGATTCTTTTGATCTGAACCCTCCTTCAAGAGGCTATTCGGACCTGCCGGAGAAACGCTTCAGCTCGTCCAGGAATTTCTTGTCTGGTTCATACCCTAAGGCCTCTAACTTCTTCACGTCCTCCCAGCTTTTAGGGTACTGGTTTTTGAGCATGTACGCGTGAGCCCTCTTTTGATAAATCTGGGGTTGCTCAGGGTCAATCTCTAGGGCACGGCTCCAATCTTCAATAGCCTTATCGAGATTGTCGTAATAGTAATAGGCGATGCCCCGGTTATAGAAGACCTTGGCCTCGCGTAAACCCAGGCTGATGGCAAAGGTATAATCGGTGATAGCCTTCTCAAGCTTCCCCAGGCTCTGATAGGCCAAACCTCGTTGAAAGTAGGCCTCGGCAAAATCGGACTTTTTTCCGATAGCCTGCGCGAATTCCTTGATGGCCTCCTCATACATTTTCTTCTCATAGAAATCCACGCCGCTGTCAAATTTCTGCTGGGCGTCTTCTGCCTGAGCAAAAACTTGCCCGACGGTGAAGAAAATACTCAAAAGGACCCCTCCTAAGAGAACGGGGATATAAGGTTTTGCGCGCATAAGAACCCTCCTGATCATGAAAAAATTAAGGCTCTACAGAAATAGCCTGAATGGCCTCTTCGATATTCTTGTCGATCCTGCGCTCAATAAAGCCGGGGATGGCCTTTTGAAGCCTGTTCTTGAAATCAGATTGTAGCCATAAAAAGTTCATCTTGTGCAGAATACCTGAAAGCTGAAACTCAAAATAAAAGGATACCAGGTCTTTCCCCACGAGCCTCAAAAGAGGCGTGAATTTGGGGCTGGACTCAAGCAGACCTCGGGTAAACATAAGGGCGAGCTGACTTGAAACTAAATCACGCGGGCCGAGAATGAAATCACCCTTTAAGTCCACATCCTGGGATTTCAGGTCCATCTTTTGCAATCCTGCGCCTTTGGCATTTACCAAGAAATGCGATGAGGCCCTCTCGAAATCAATGCGCTTAAGCCTCGGGATATCAAACAGCTGGGCCAGCCATTTAAAGAACTCGAAATTATCCAAATGCCCCTTTTGAACCATGACTCTCCCTCTTAGATCTAGTTCCGGAACATTCCTAAAAACCATCGTGCTGTTTAAGTTTCCGAACACCTTAGAAAAATGAATCAATAAACCCTCTAGTCTTTGCGCGCTGACATCCCTGACCCGAACAATGAGGGAGATTTTCGGAAACAGATCTTTTATCTCGAATTGGCCCTGTCCAAAAAGCTGGCCGTCATAAAGCCCTGAGGTGAATTTGATGCGCTTCAGGCGCTTATCTTTAAGATTGAGCCAGGCAAAAAAGTTATGTAAGGCGACTTTGTATTCATGGGTGTCCGTCTTACAGAACAAATCGCTATCCCTGACACTTAACTCCAGCAGCGGATATTTATCAAAGTTTAAACTCAAGCCCTTGAACAGCCCTTGCGCCTTCTCAAGGGGCGTGGCATCTTTGCCTTTCTTGAGAAAATCAAAATTAAGCATGGTATCTGCCGTTAATGTCTTATCCTGCAGGGTGCCTTTTATTTTCAAATCTATTTTTTTAAGGTTCTCTTTTTTCGCGTCTTTAAGATTCCCCAGAAAACTGGATACCGCAAGGTCCAGCCCTAAAGGCGCTTCTAGCAAGATGCTCCCTTTTACGCTCAAAGGTATATTATTCAGGGAAAAGTTCATGTGTTCGATACGCACCAATGGAGGATCGGCATACAGACGGCAGTCTAAATCCAATAAGTAGAAATCGGCCTTGGGAAGACCGCTAAGCTCTGCTGATTTCTTGGGCTTGCGCTTGAAGCGTTCTAGTATTTTGGCCCATCGCATGACGCTGCTTTTGAAGGAAACCGGCTCAGGCGTTTCTTTAAAAAGGGTATTGGCGAAGCAAAAGCCGTTCCATTGCACAACCTTTCCATCCGTGCTGCCCCAAAACTCGGCGCGGAAATCTTCTCTTTTAAGCACAATCTTCTTAAACACTATATCTTTGCCTGTCAGCATCCCTTGGACACCATAATGGAGGGGTGTGCCCCTGGCCTTACGGGACCCACCGATATCTTTACGGATGGTGCCTTGTGCGGACAAAGATGGGCCCTGAATCTTAAGATTCCCCTGGATAGCCATGAAACAGGGAGAGCCTGCCTGTTCCATCAAATCCAGACGGGCTTGTTTCAGAGAGAATCGGATGTCTTCCCACGGAAGATCGCGTAAAAAAACGATGATGGATGAAAAATGATCCCTCACAAATCGAGATAGCTCGACGCTATCTGCGCGAAAGCGATAGCAGGTTATATGGGAAAGGACGAGCCGCCTGCGGATGAAAGATTCCTTCAGCGAGAATCTGATAAAAATCAAGGGGACCTTCAGGATGCAGGCTTTTGGGCCGTCTTCGGTTTCTGTGAAAGATAAATTCCTTAAGATGATGAAGTGGGGCGGTAGGTACAGCGGTCGGGAAACAGAGAGCCGTTGTGTAAAATATTTGTTGGTTGCCTGAGTTAAAGCTTGGTTCCTTGAGGCCGCAATGAAATTACAAATGACAGTCACAAGGAGGATAAGGATACCGCCAATCAAGCATAGCCTTTTAAGACTAGTAAGAAATCTGCGCGAAGAGCTCATCATCGATATAAAACTCTATCCTGTCGATAAAATGGATGGCCTTGTGTTTTCTCTGTAAAGGTGACAGGTATTCAAACTGCTTGTAATCCCTGAACAGGAGCACCAGTTGCTGGGAGGTGATGATCTCTTGATCTAGGCTTTCGGCCAAATCCGGCTGTCTCTGTGCCTCAGCGATCTTGGAAAGATAAAGGAGGGCGAAAGGCCTGGCCTTGGAACCAGGGTACTCTGTCAGGAATCGGATAAAGGCCGGCCGCGCATTCGTAAAGGCCCCTATCAAAAAATAATATTCGGCATTCGCAAACAAGGCCTCCTGCGCGTGGGGGGAATGAGGATGATTCTCAAGCAGGGAACGAAATGACATAAAGGCGAAAGCCCAGTCCTTGCTTTTAGCGGCCTTGACACCCGATACATACAGCCTTTGGCTTTCATCGGCCAAGGCCAAAGATCCACACTCCAAAAACAAGACGGCAAGGAGGATGAAAATCTTAAGTCTCATAACAGACTCTCCCTTCAAGCTCTTACCACAGATTTTCTTTTATCCAGTCATTGGTCTGCAATATCTTGCCCCAGATTGCTTTCGTATCCCTTTCTGGCTTTCCAAAGCCGCAACCAGATGAGGCGAGGGACGGGCCTGTTGTCTGACAACCAGTCATCCCTAAGAGAAAACTTAAACTTACAAACCACAGAATCAGTCGTTTATGGACCAACATTATGAGGGTCTCCTTTCTTTCACCCACTTCATCAGCCTCTCCTGGGTGCGCTCTTTCCCTAAGTAATATATCACCTCAAAAAGCCCGGGCCCAATGGTCTTTCCCGTTAAGGCCACCCGGATAGGATGGATAAGTGATTTGGATTCTACGCCCAATTCCTTGACTAAATCACGGAAGCTTTTCTCAATGGATGCCACATCAAAGGACGAAAGTGCCTCCAGTCTCTGGGCAAAGAGAAGGAACGGCTTGGACAGGTCTTGGCTTAGATATTTCTCCTGGGCTGCCTGATCCATTTGGATATCTTTAAGAAAGAAGAAATCAGCCCAATCCAGGAAATCATGAAGCGTGGTGAGCCTGGCTTGAAACAATTTCACTAAAGAGGCGATGGCGCTCTTGTCAAAATGCTCTTTCTCAATAAATTTCTTTTCTATCAACAAGGGGATGAGTTGCGTGGTGAGGTCTTGCGTGTCGCAGGACTTCAAGTACTGATTATTCAGCCAGTTGAGCTTATTCAGATCGAAGGTGGCGGCTGTCTTGTTCACGTCTTTGATATCAAACAAGGAAATGGCCTTTGTTATATCGATGATTTCCTGGTTTTCGCCGGGCGACCAGCTTAAAAGCAACAGGTAATTGATGAGGGCCTGCGGTAGATAGCCCATCATGCGATATTCGCTGATGGCGGTGGCACCCGTTCTCTTAGAAAGCCGTCCTCCCTCTTGGCCCAAGATCAAAGGCAGGTGCGCAAACTCAGGAGGCTTCAACCCCAAGGCCTGGTAGAGAAGAACCTGTTTGGGCGTGTTGGAGATGTGGTCATCTCCCCGGATCACATGAGTGATTGCCATCGAGGCATCATCCACCACACAGGCAAAATTGTAAGTGGGGGTGCCGTCGGATTTTATCAAGACCTGATCCTTTAAATCCTTTGCGTCGAATTCAATCGGGCCGCGTATCAAATCATTGATTTTTATCTTTTGAGGGCTGACTTTGTAGATGAGGGCCTCTTTCCCTTCTGCTGATTTCTCGATATAGGCGGCTCCCCTTTTTAAAAGCCGCTCGGCATACTCCCGATACAAATCGAATCTGGCACTCTGGTGATAAAGCTCATCCCAAACAAGCCCCAGCCAGTTGAGGCTAAACAGGATCTCCTCCAGAAACTCTTTCTGGGAACGGGCCTGATCCGTATCCTCTATCCTCAAGATAAACTTTCCCTGCCTGGCCCTGGCGTAAAGCCAATTAAACAGGGCGGTGCGTGCACCTCCGATATGCAGATTCCCCGTCGGAGAAGGGGCGAAGCGAACCCTAATCATCCGATCTTGACTCCTTCCTGCAGGGCTTCCTGGTTGACGCGAATGAGATGCTTATGTCCCTTGGAGCCCCTGGCCACCATGACTTGATCTACTGTCCTAAGACTCACTATTTTCTTCTTGGCAAGATAGGCCCCAAGGGCTACGGTGTTGGCCACCTTGATGTTGCCGATTTTTATGGCTATATCCGTAAAGGGACGAGGAAGCGTCTTTGCATTTTTTGGGCTCTTTAATGCAACCAGAGAGCTGTTGACGATGAGGAGCCCTTTCCCTGCCAATCTTTGTCTAAATTTTTTCAGGGAAGGCTGGTTCATGACAATCAAAGTATCGGCTTTCTCAATATAAGGTGAGCCGATGGGCTGATCGGAAATAGTCACCATGCAGTAGCTTGTCCCGCCACGCACCTCAGCACCATAAGAGGGCAGCCACGTGACAAACCTGTTTTCCCGCATCCCAGCCTCTGCCAGAATCTTACCTAATAACATCACGCCCTGGCCGCCTGAGCCGGCGATAATAATCCGTTCGGTCATTTGATTCTCCCCAGGGGAAACTCCTTTTGCATCACATCCCTTGTCCAATCCAAGGCTTGACCAGGAGAAAGCCCCAGATACGTCGGACAGGAAGCAAGTATTTCCACTAAAGAAAAACCTGCGTGGTGCATCTGATTTTCAAAGGCCTGCTTGATCGCTCTTTTGGTTTTTATGATCTCCTGCGCAGAATAGAGCGCGGTCCTTTCAATATATTTGACACCGGAAAGTTCTCTTAGCATCTCCGAGATCTTTAAAGGCCATCCGTCCAGGCAGGCCTGTCTTCCTTGAGGGGTGGTGGCTGTTTTCTGGCCCAAAAGAGTCGTGGGTGCCATCTGGCCGCCGGTCATCCCGTAAATGGCATTATTGATAAATACGACGGTAAGGTTTTCTCCCCGGTTCGCCGCATGCAGCGTCTCCGCTGTTCCGATGGCAGCCAGGTCTCCATCCCCCTGATAGGTGAAAACAATGTTTTGAGGCCTGACCCTTTTTATGCCGGTCGCCACAGCCAGGGCCCTGCCGTGCGCAGCCTCGCTGCAGTCAAAATTCCAGTAATCATAAGCCACGACAGCACAGCCCACCGGAGCGACACCAATGACGAGCTCCCTGATCCCTAATTCATCCACGATTTCAGCGATGAGCCTGTGCACGACACCATGGCCGCAACCCGGACAATAGTGCGTTGAAACATCGCGCAAAGATTTAGGGTGACTAAATACTTTATGCATGGCTTAATCTTCGTAAGACTTGAATGATCTTTCCTTCCGTCGGAATACCCCCACCGGCGCGGCCCAGGAATTCAACGGGAAACCGACCATCCAACGCTAGCTTCACATCCTCTAACATCTGGCCATAAGACATCTCCGTGACCAGGAATTTGACCTTCCCTGCGGATGGCTTGAACCTCTGGAAGGCCGCTAAAGGAAAAGGCCACAGGGTGATGGGCCGGATCAGGCCGATTCCCTTATGGTCTTTTCGTATTTTTTCAACGGCGCTTCTTGCGATGCGGCTCATCGTGCCATAAGCCACGACCACCACCTTGGCCTTGTCTAAATAGAGCCCTTCATAACGCGGCTCTCTTTGTTGGATGGCATGATATTTCTTTTGCAGGGTGAGGTTAAATTCCTCTAAGTCTCCTTCTTTAAGAAAAAAAGACCTTATAACATGAGGCTTCCTTCCTTTGCACCCTGTCAGCGCCCAGGTTTTTTTTGTTTTGGATTTCGGAATGGAGACTTTGGATTTGATGTTGAGAGGTTCCATCATCTGTCCCAACATCCCGTCCCCCAGGATCATGATAGGCATCCGATACCGGTCTGCAAGGCCAAATGCCTGGCCTGCCAGGTCATAGGCCTCCTGGACAGAGGCAGGGGCTAACACTATAGAATGATAGTCTCCGTGGCCGCCTCCGCGCGTGGCCTGGAAATAATCCGATTGCGCAGGCCAGATATTGCCTAATCCCGGACCGCCACGCATCACATTGATAATCACAGCTGGCAATTGGGAACCGGCGAGATAGGAAATACCTTCCTGTTTAAGGCTTATGCCAGGACTGGAGGAGCTGGTTAAGGCACGCACCCCGGCTGCCGCTGCTCCAAAGACCATATTGACAGCTGCCAGTTCCGATTCCGCCTGAATAAAAACACCGCCTGCCTCAGGCATGCGGCTTGCCATATAAGCCGGTATCTCATTCTGGGGAGTGATCGGATAACCCGCATAAAACGTGCATCCGGCCTGTATCGCACCTTCGGCCATCGCCTCATTACCTGTCATCAATACCTTTTTCATATTATTTATACACTTCGATGCAGCAATCCGGACAAACGACCGCACAGATACAGCAGCCCATACACATCTTCCCCTTCTTGAACTTAACCGGTTTGAACCCCAGCCGGTTTAATCTATTGTCTATCCCTAAGGAACCCTTGGGACAAAACCTGATGCACAATAGGCACCCTTTGCATTTCTCCCGATCAATAGTAATCTTAGCCATTCAATAACAACCTTAACGCAAAACAGTCCTAATCCTGTCCGCTATCCCTTGAGCCGTCAATCCGTATCTGTCTAGCATCAAGGCCCTCCTGCCGTGCGGAATAAAAGCGCAAGGCAGCCCTATTTTGTACACCGTGCTATCTAGAGTCTCGGCCACCGCACTGCCAAAGCCGCCTTCCAGAATTCCTTCCTCCGCGGCAAAAACAAATTTATACTTTTTAGCCGTCTTCGTAAACAACTCAACATCCAAGGGCTTTATAAAGCGCGCGTTGATCAATGTCCCGGAAAGACGCTCGCCACGCAACAATTCCAAAGCCTCAAGGCCCGGATAAACCATGCTGCCGAGGGCCAGAAGCGCAAAATCTTTTCCCTCTTTTAAGACCTCGGCCTTGCCTAATTCAATTTTTTTATCTGAAATCTGGAATCCGGAATCCGGAATTCTATCTCTGGGGTACCTGATCGCACACGGCCTCTCTGAGCCAATAGCAAATTCAAGCATCCCCTCTAGCTCTTCTCCGTCCTTGGGCGCCATCACGACGAGGTGGGGGATATTTCTTAAATAGCTGATGTCAAAAATACCCTGGTGGGTAACTCCATCCTCTCCTACAATACCTGCGCGGTCAAGCATAAAGACAACAGGCAATTGCTGCAGGGCGATATCCTCAATGAGTTGATCATAAGCCCGCTGGAGAAAAGTAGAATAGATGGCTACGACCGGTTTGAGCCCTGCCCTGCTCAAGCCTGCGGCAAAACAAGCGGCATGGGCTTCGGCAATGCCTACGTCAAAGAATCTCTGCGGGAAACGGTCGCGAAATCTGTCAAGGCCCGTGCCTTCCGGCATGGCCGCCGTAATAGCGATGACCCTGGAATCCCGCGTCGCACAATCTAATAGTTTTTCACCAAAAACATCTGTGTAGGTCTTAAGCGAGGAGGCCTGCCCTTTACCTGAGAGGACATCAAAAGGCCCTGTTCCGTGAAAACGCACGGGATCCTTTTCTGCGTAGGGGTAACCTTTCCCTTTCTTGGTGACAACGTGCAGCAGGAGCGGCCCCTTGAGGTCATGAATATTTTTCAGGGTCCTCACCAAAAGGGAGACATCATGTCCGTCAAAAGGACCGAAATATCGAAACCCCAATTCTTCGAAAAGCATCCCGGGGATAAACAAATTTTTAAGCCCCTCTTCGAACTTATTGGCTATCTTGATAAGCCGGCTGCCTTTGGGCATGCGCGATTTCACAAAACTTTCTAAAGAGCCTTTGAAGCGGTTGTATATCGGCAGGGAGATAATCTTATTGAGGTAGGTGCTCAGGGCCCCCGCATTCGGCGCAATGCTCAACTCATTGGTATTTAAAATCACCAGGATGTCCTTTTTAAGGTGACCTGCATTATTCAGGCCTTCAAAACACAGGCCTCCGCTGAGGGACCCGTCGCCGATAACGGCCACGACTTTGAAATAGGCCTCACTCGGCAGAAAATCCCTGGCGCAGGCCAGGCCTAACGCCAGGGACACGGCGCTGGAACTATGGCCTGTCGTAAAAACATCACAAACGGATTCCTCTTTGGAAGGAAAACCGCTTAAACCCTGATATTGACGCAATGTATGAAAATCCTTGTTTCGACCGGTCAGGATCTTGTGGGCATAGGCCTGATGTCCGACGTCAAAGACAATCTTGTCGCGCCCGGCATCCAGGCAATAATGCAGGGCAAGAATCAGCTCGACAGCGCCTAGGCTCGAAGCCAGGTGCCCGCCGCAAGAGGCCACCACCTCAATGATCCTGTGCCTTAATTCCTGCGCAAGCTTTGGCAGCTTATCGACATTCAGTTTTTTTAAATCCTGCGGTGAATGGATTTTCTCTAATAACATCAGTCCTCTTGGGATTCATCCAGGGCCTTCAATTCGAATTCCCCTTTTTTATTCTTGGCCAGGATATCTATTTTTTTCTTGGCGTTCTCCAGGCGCCCATGACACAAACGAGACAGTTCAATCCCCTCCTGGTATTTCTTTAAGGCCTCATCGAGCGAGAGGTCCCCTTTTTCTAAATCCTCAACGATTTTCTCTAATTTTTTTAGTGCCTCTTCAAATTTCATCTCTGCCATCTTATTTGACCTCCGTGATCTGACTCAAGACCTCGCCCCGATAAACCCTGCTTTTGATCATGTCGCCTGCTTTCAGGAGAGAAGCGTCTTTCACAACCCCTCCTTGAGGCATCTTAAAGGTAATGCTGTAACCTCTGGCCAAGATGTTCAGAGGGCTTAAGCTCGCCAGTTTTCCGGCTGCCTTGTTGAAATCCGCCTGTCTTAGCTCCAGGAGGTGCCCTAAAAGTATCCGGAATTGTTTGGTGAGGTCAGCGACCTTTTGTATGGCCTGCTGGATCGCCACTTGCGGGCTCAAGAGGCCAAGCTTGTTTCTAGCGCTTTCCAACGCCGCCCTATTTAATTTTAAAACATTTTGCATGCTGAGGTTGAGACGGTAGAAACAGTCATCGAGGGAATCCTGTAAATGCGACAGCATCGTTTCGAGCTCCATCGATACATCCTCGGATAAGCCTCGCACCTGTTCACGTAATTCTTCCTTCTTGGGGATAACCAGCTCTGCCGCGACAGAAGGTGTGGCGGCACGCACATCTGCCACCAAATCCGCAATGGTCCAATCCCGCTCATGGCCCACCGCAGAGATCACCGGGATTTTTGAGTGATAAATGGCCCTGGCCACGATCTCTTCATTGAACGCCCAGAGGTCCTCGATGCTTCCGCCGCCCCTGCCGACAATCATCACCTCGATTCTTTTATGGCTTGGGAGGCTTTCGTTAAAGGCATTGAGGTCTGATATCGCCTGGGCGATATCCTCTCCAGCCGTGTCTCCCTGCACCTGCGCCGGCCGGATGATAATGTGCCTATTCCGGAAACGCCTGTCTAAAACTTTTAAAATATCCCGGATGGCTGCCCCTGACAGAGACGTCACCACGCCGATTCTGGACGGCAAATAGGGAATGGGTCTCTTGCGCTCCGTCTTGAAAAGACCTTCCTTCTCCAATTTGACCTTCAGTTGCTCAAGGGCCAGCTGCAGGCTTCCGATCCCCTTTGGCTCGATTCTTTCCACGATAATCTGATATTGGCTACGCGGCACGTAGCAATCGATTCTTCCAAAACAGATCACCTTGAGTCCATCCTCGATCTTAAATTTGATACCCTTGTTAGCCCAGGCAAACATCGCAGCGGCCAGCACGCTTGTTGAATCTTTTAAAGAAAAATAGAGGTGTCCGGAGCTGTGGTAGTTAATGTTGGAAACCTCTCCCTCTATCCAAACGTTGTCTCCAAAGGCATTTTGCAAAAGGCCCTTTATGTTTTGGATGATTTCCGAGACGGTATAGATGTGTCTTGTGCCTGTATTCTTTGACATCACTTTGATTCTTCGCGTACAGGGCTTTCTTCGGGAGCTTCCTGAGAAGGCTCTGGAGGCGCTTCCTGAACCGTCTCTTTGGGAGCTTCCTTGGGAGGCTCTTTTACGCTTTCCTTAGGATGCTCTTTGGGAATTTCCTCAGGGGGCTTGGGAGGCGCTTCCTGAACCGTCTCTTTAGGAGCTTCCTTGGGAGGCTCTTGAGGCGCCTGTTGAGGGGCTTCTTCTTTTTCTGCCGCAACTTCTACGGCTTCAGGTAAAGGAGGCAGAGCTTCGGGCTTCTTGGGCTCCTTGATCTCTCTGACCTTCTTCTTTAATAAAATCAAGTGCACGGAATAAGGATTCAGGGTCAACGTCTCCCGATAAGGTTCGGCTGAAGGTTCAATCTCTTTTGTTTCCACGGCAGAAAATTCGCAGTTGAAGCTGCAGGAGGCATCCACCGTGTATCTTTCATAAAGAAAATACTCCTGATTTTCCTGGGGAGAGAGCGCAGAATCGTTTTTGCGCTCAGCGGCCTTAAGGGCTAAAAGATTCTTGAGGCTCATTTTGATTGGACGCGCATTATATTCATATTTCTTGGCCTTATCATTGAGTTCTTGGACTTTTTTCAGGAAGTTCTTTACTTTATGGCTTAAGCGCAGCTTGGGGATCTCCAATTGATGGAGCATGATCTTTTCTAATTTATCGGAGCTCAGGAGGCTTAAAACGATTTTTCTCTCCTTGTTCCTGAGCCCTCCGATATTTTTGGTGAGGTAATTGGTGATCATCTGCGGATCAATATAATTATAAAAAAGCAGGGCATACCCGTCGCTAGTCTTGGTGGCGAGGGCTCCCACAAAATCATCGTTATTTTTATACGCAAGCATATCGCTGCCAAGTCTGGATAACATCCTGAACACATTGTAGGTGGCCTTGCGCGTGCCCTTATAGTCGGATTCTTCCGGGTCAAAGGTAAAAATACCTATGTTTCTGACCACCCCCTCCTTGTTGCGGCGAAAATCCTCTAGGCAATAGTAGATCTGATAGTCAATGCCGGCGGCGTGCATATTCTTTATTCGGCTGGGGATGTAGCTGGCTGCGATAAATGACTTCTCTCCTCTTGCGGCCAGCACATTGGCATCGCTGTCAAAATTCCATTCATCAACGATGAGGGGGGTGTCCCTGTTAAAATCAAAATAAGAGAGCCAATCCCGGATGAGGGTCACGGCCGTCTTTTTATAAATGGTACTTTCTTTTTCAACGCCGGGATCCGTGGAAAACCCGTGCCAACTGATAAAATCTAAGGGCAGACGGTAGCGATAACAGAATTTGATCAGGTTGTAAATGAGGCTTTTTTCCGGGGTGAGAATGGTGTTGCCCTTCAGGTTCTGGAACCACCAACTGACGCTGGGCCCCCCGACGGGGATATGGACCTTGGTCTCCTGCCGCAGCTCCCTGGCGCTTTCGGCGACCACCCGGTATAAATTCAGGTATTCCTGTTCCCGGCCCAGAAAGAAGTCGTCCAAATCCGGCGTCGTCCAAACCTCATACCAGATATTGTATCTTTTATTACAACTTAAATCACGGATGATGCTTTTGACCAGGGCCTTAAAAGCCCTCAAGTCGCGCGGCGGGCTTCTCTTGTCCAGCACTCTGCCAAAATTAGCTGGCGTGCCAAACAGATTCAGGATCACGGTACCTCCTGAATCGCTGATCCTTTTAATAATCTCTTCGTAATGGGCCAAAAGTCTTTCCTGCTGCTCCTTCTCATCAGAAAGCTGGCTGATTTCCCAAAGATTGTATTGCAGCCGATACAGCCCCCCGAAACCAAAATCCTGGCGCCAAATCTCCAAAGCGTCTTTGGCGGCTACGGTCTGCGGCCAGGAGGGGTCACGATGGAAGCCGCGGCCGCTTAAATCGATGTTGGGTCGAAATATCTTCGGAAGGGGGATCGTCGCTTGCGCCATGTCTAGATTAAACTCTATTTCATCGTTTGGCTGAGCAAAACAGGCACACGCGATACGCAATACACAAAAAGCGATACCAAAAGCCAAAATGAAAAATTTTAACTTTCGGATTCGAGCTGTAAGTTTTAGGCTGTAAGCTGTAAGATTATTTGCCATTTAAGTTAATTTTCTCTGGATCCTGGTGATGGACCTGGCCTTCCCCGTGTGCTCGTCTATATCTAAGACCACAGCGGCAAGCTGAATGTTGTTGCTGGCGACTTCAAACCGGGTGGGAATCAAAGTGATAAAACGCTCTAATACGTCCTCCACCCTCCTGCCGATCACAGAATCATAAGGCCCGGTCATGCCCACATCCGTTAAATAAGCACTGCCTTGGGGCAGAATCCTTTCGTCTGCCGTTTGTATGTGCGTGTGCGTTCCCAGGACAGCAGAAACCGTTCCGTCCAGATACCAACCCAGGGCCATTTTTTCTGAGGTGGCTTCTGCATGAATATCCACCACGATAATCTTTGTCTGGGGGGAGAGCTCTTCGATGGCTTGCTTGCTCCTCTGAAAGGGGCACTCCAGAGGCTCCATGAACACCCGGCCGCAAACATTGATAACTCCGACGGGGATTCCTTCTTTTGTTTTAAACACCCTCGCGCCTGAGCCGGGTGCGCCGGGAGGAAAATTCAAAGGTCGCAAGATCCGTTCTTCTTGATGAATAAATTCAAAAATGTCCCTTTTCTTCCAGATATGGTCTCCGGAGGTCATACAATCAACCCCGCACTTCATCAAATCCTGCGCAACCTTGAGCGTGATGCCAGAGCCGCCGGCAGCATTCTCGGCATTGGCGATGATAAATTGCAGGTTGTATTCTTTTTTTAATTCCGGCAGCAATTTGGCTATGGCCTCCCGGCCCGGACTGCCTACGATGTCACCGATAAATAGGATATTCATATGATTGTGTTCGTAGTTCGAAGCGCGAAGTTCGGAGTTCAATGATTTTACTACGAACTACGATCTACGGACTCCGGACTATTTAGCGTATTCGATCGCCCTCGTCTCGCGGATCACGGTTACCTTGATCTGACCGGGATACTCCATCCCTTCTTCGATCTTCTTGCGGATTTCCCGCGACAGGTTGACGGCCTCGCCATCCGAAATCTTCTCTGGCTGCACAATGACGCGGATCTCCCGCCCGGCCTGAATCGCAAAGGATTTCTCAACGCCCTTAAAGAGATTCGCGATGGACTCTAACTTCTCCAGCCGCTTGATATAAGTCTCCAGGGTTTCTCTTCTAGCACCGGGTCTCGCCGCACTGATGGCATCGGCCGCGATCGCCAGAACCCCGTAAAGACTTGAGGCCGCGGTTTCTTCGTGATGCGCCTCAACGGCAGAAATAACGTCGGGTGATTCATTGTACTTCTTGCATAATTCAGCGCCGAGTTTGGCGTGCGTGCCTTCCACCTGATGATCAACGGCTTTTCCTATGTCATGCAGAAGGCCAACCCTCTTGGCCAACTTAAACTCCAAACCCAGCTCCGAGGCCATGACCCCTAAAAGAAAAGACACTTCTTTAGAATGCTGAAGCGCATTCTGGCCAAAACTGGTCCTGTATTTTAAGCGGCCTAGCAGTTTAATCAGCTCCGGATGCAGGCCGTTGACCCCCGCCTCAAAGGCCGCCTTTTCTCCTTCTTCGCGGATCTTGTCTTCCATCTCTTTTTTGGTCTTCTCGACAATCTCTTCGATTCTCCCCGGGTGGATCCTGCCATCGGAAATAAGCTTCTCAAGACTCAGGCGTGCAATCTCCCGGCGCACCGTATCAAAGGCCGAGAGGGTCACGGCCTCCGGCGTATCATCAATAATCACATCGACGCCTGTGGCCATTTCCAAGGCACGGATGTTACGACCCTCCCTTCCGATCACCCGGCCCTTCATCTCATCATTGGGCAGTGTCACCACACTGACCGTGGATTCCACCGTATGCTCTGCCGCGCATCTTTGAATGGCCAGACTCACGATTTCGCGGGCCTTTTTCTCTGCGATGGTGCGTAGCTCCTCTTCCTGTCTTTTGACCAAGACAGCCTTTTCATGATGCAGCTCTTCATTGAGCCTGTTCAGCAGTATCTGTTTAGCCTCCTCAGCCGATAAGGAGGAAATTTTCTGCAACCGCTCTTTCTCCTCGGCGATCAGCGTATGCAATTGAGCATCCTTCTGCCTCAAGGCCTCCTCCTGCCTCTTGAAACTTTCGCTTCTGGCCTCGATCTCTTTCTCTTTCTTTTCCAGCAAATCGAGCCGGCGGTCAATGTTTTCCTCTTTCTGGGTCAGCCTCTTTTCTAAGCTGAATATCTCCTGGCGCCGGTCTTTGGTTTCGCGTTCAAAGTCCTGCCGCATCCTGTAGAGAAGGTCCTTGCCCTCTAATTCGACTTCCCGACGCCTGTCCTGGGCCTCTTTCTTGGCCTGGTCTAAAATGTGCTGTGCCTTGGCTTCGGCATTCTGAATCTTTTTTTCGGCTATATATTTCCTTACCGCATATCCTAAAATCGCTGCCCCTATGGCAATCCCTGCAAATATCATCATGTTTAACATGTGTAAACTTGCCTCCTTTTATCGCGCTTTGCAAAAGTGAGCTGTTTCGTTTAGCTCGTCAGGTTCGCTAGGATCGTTTATCTCGTTAACGAAATGGACGTATTAGGCAAAGATCACTTTGTCGACGTTTCTATCGTGCGTTTTGGCGGGAATCTTAGGTAAGATTTGGAAGTCGAATGCCAGGCCAATCGTAGGAATCTTTTTAGGGAGCCTCTTTAAGAATCGGTCGTAACAACCCTTGCCCCGGCCCAAACGATTGCCTTTTTTATCAAAGGCCAACCCCGGTACAATGACGATATCCAAATAGTGAGGTGAAACAAACCGTTGGGGCGAGGGCTCACCTACGCCGTAAGGCCCTCTTTGCAACTGGGTGCTTTCATCTAATATACATGGCCTTAAAGTCACTCTGTTGTTTCTGCATACTGGCACAGTTACGATCTTGCCTAATTGAATAGCTGCTTTTATCATATCTTGCGTCTCGACTTCACCGCCAAACGCCATATAAAACATCACTGTCTTTGCTTTCCTAAAAATGAGCGTCCTCAAAAGCTTATCCTTGATGATTTTGCTTTTTCGGTTCCGATCTTCCTCCTTCTGCGTTTTTAATCTAAACTTGATTTTACTACGTATCTGTTGTTTTGTCAACATCGCCTGACTCATGCTCGTGGTGAATACGCTCTTTGTCCTTAAAAGGGGACTCCCGGCCCTGTCTTTTATAATAGTCTTTTAAGGCAGAGCGCAAGGCCTCCTCCGCCAATACTGAACAATGCATCTTGATGGCCGGAAGACCTCCCAGCGCCTCGGCCACGGCCTTATTGGTGATCTTAAGGGCCTCCTCAATCGCCTTACCCTTGACCATCTCCGTCACCATGGAACTGGTCGCCACAGCCGCGCCGCAATTGTGCACGGCAAAACCTTTAACCAAATAAGAGTTGGGCTCCCTGTCAACCTGGAAATTATAAACAGGGCCTCTAAAATCCTTTGTGGTTATTTGTCTTATGGGAACAAAGAAATATTTATTATTATAGTGAGCAAATTTATTCGATCGGACCCGCTTAAAAGATATAAGGTACTGAATGGAATCTCTAAGTTTTCTTTCTCCAATATAACAATTTGTTTTAAGGATCTTTTTAATGGAAGCAAAGTGCCCTCCCCTGGCAAGTATTTCCTGCATCTGGATAGCCAAAGATTCCGAAGTCGTGATGATTCGGTATGTCTTGCTGTTGCCAGGTCTTCGTCTATAGCTATCCCCGTCACCACTTAAATATGTCTTGACCATTTCCCACTGTTTAGAAAATGGCAATAATAAAATGTCTTCCGATAGCGATTTGTGTTTTGCTAATTTTTTACAATGAAGGGTTAAAAATCTTGCCAATTTTCTCGAGCAAATATATACTTCTGTAACGCTATCTCTAGTCCTGCTTTTAGGCTTCTTCCCGGCAACTTCCCGTAAAAGGATCTTAACATCTTTTATTAACTTTTGCTCTTTCTTGTTAAAAGCGAAGGCAACCACGCTTCCCTGCGCCGTAATATAACCTTCTGAGATATAATAACCTATCAATTTCATGATCTGTTCGGTGAACAAGCTGTTGTCTTTAATGTCCCTATTAACATTGAAAATAAGGTAATCTCCCTTTTTTAATTCACTGGCTTTTACAAAATCCGGATTCGTCATAAAAAGGTTCTCTTCTTTGATGCGCTTCCAGAGGCATTTCTTTCCATAAATCCTGGCCCCAGGAACCCATTCCCGTTTTACAGAAAATACGGGATGCTGTGTCGTCACTGTAAAAGAATTAAATGGAGAAACGAAAGGAACGACGGTGAGTAATTTCCCAGCATAATTTCGCTTATAAAGTCCGGAGGCGATCGTCTTCCTGCCCTCGCTGTTTACAACCGAGGCGCCTTTATGGATATGCGCGATCTCTTCCCATCCGCCTTCGCTTAAGACGATCATCTCTTTAGCAGGTAGACATCCGAACGTTTTAAACTTCGCATCTGTAATAATGTTGTTTTCTATCTTCAGGTACATTCTCATTACGTCACCACATATCGGGTTACCCACGTTGCCGATGCCGCTGGCATCAGGGATCTCGCCCACATTGCGCGGGTTCAAGAAATGGTCCATGACCTTATCGGAATAAGGCTGTTCTGCCATATATCTCTATGGTTTTACGCTGACTAACTTATGGGGCTTATTGGTTTTCTTAAAATCTTTGGCCTGCCGAATCTCCTTCAGGCGCCCCAGTTTCTTTCTTTTCTCGAGCTCTTTATAGATGAGGACCCAGGCACAATCCTGGTCCTTATCCACCTCGCACTTGCCTTTATTCATCCCGCCGCAGGGGCCATTTAAGAGCCCTTTGGCGCAAAGGGTAATCGGGCAAATCCCTCCTGTGATATCTAATACGCACTCCCCGCACATGGAGCATTTTTCATAGAAGTTCCCCTGCCCATCCATCACCGCACCGAATAAGGTGTTGCAAGCAGGCAAAACAACAAGCCCCCACCGGTCATTATCCTTGACAGATTGCACGCCCAGCCCGCACGCCAGAACCAAAATGGCCTCCGCCTCTTTGAGGGCTTTGATATTCTTGGCCATTTCGGTTTTTATTTGGCTGGCCACGCAGGGAGCACCCGGAATGCAACTGCCCACAATAACCTTTCCCTGCTTTTCCAGCTCCTGCTGCATCTTGGCGATCTCCTCTTCCCCCCCGGTTTTACAGGTCGTGGCGCATTCACCGCAACCGACAAGGAATATTTTCGCGTACTCCTTGAGGCTCTCCAATATTTGCTCTAAGGCTTTCTGCTCTGAGATAATCATTTTTCGTTATTCCTTATGCCGCAAAAGATTAAGCGCCTGAAAGGAACCTCTTCGGGCTAAAGCCCGGAGTTACCTATACAGCCCCGACTCGGCTGAATTCTCCAAGAAACCTCACTATAATTTTTGTGCTCGTCGGAGTAATCGTAATGCAGAAATCCCCGCTTGAAAGCTACGGATTTCTGCATTACGATTAAAATTTTAACACATTTTAAGGGCTGGCTCAAGAGAAATTCTATGGGGAAGAAGTCTTGATATAGGCCTTGATAATCTTCTGTGCCTCCAGCGGTTTATCCGAAGGACCAATGGCTGTACTCTCAATCTTTTGCACCGCGTCGTAGCCGGAAATGACCTCTCCGAAAATAGTATGCCGCATGTTCAGCCAGGGTGTTTTAGCCGTCGTGATAAAAAACTGGCTGCCATTGGTGTTGGGTCCGGCATTCGCCATAGCCAAGAGCCCGACTTTGTCGAATGTCACTTGCGGCGTGACCTCATCTTCGAAAGACTCACCCCAGAGAGATTCTCCTCCCGTGCCTGTTCCCGTAGGATCTCCTCCTTGAATCATAAAGCCCTTGATAACTCTATGGAAGATTACGCCATTGTAATAACCTTTCTCCGCAAGCCCTTTAAAATTCTCGCATGCCTTGGGTGCTACCTCCGGCATCAACTTGACTTCGATGACTCCCTGGTTGGTCTCTAAAACCACGATGGGTGCATCCATGGCAAACCCTCCTGCATACATACCGCTTAAAAAAACCGTCAATAATACGAGAACTTTTAACCCTTTCATTTTCCTATCTTCTCCCTTCCCCTTTTTCCTCATCCTGCTTTTTCTTCTCCTCAATGACTTTTTGCGCGATTTCAGCAGGAACCTGGGCGTATTTCAAAAATTCCATAGAGGCGTTGCAACGGCCACTGGTTAACGAACGCAGAGCTGTCGCATACCCGAACATCTCCGAGAGGGGGACCTCGGCAGAGATGATTTTCTGCTTGCCCTTGCTTTCCATGTTTAAGATCTTACCCCGTCGGGAACCCAGATACCCGACCACGGCATTCACGTATTCCTCAGGGGCAGTGGCTTCCAGAGACATGTACGGTTCAAGCAGGACAGGCTCAGCCTGTAGAAAAGCCTGTTTAAACCCTAAAATGGCAGCCATCCGAAAGGCCAGCTCCGAGGAATCGACTTCGTGAAAAGACCCATCCACCAGATCGACCTTGACATCCACGACGGGAAACCCGGCAAAGACCCCTTTTTGCATGGCTTCTATCACACCTTTTTCAACGGCCGGGATGAATGATTTAGGAATAGCGCCTCCTTTGATGCTATCGATAAATTCAAACCCTTCCTGGGCATGCGCGGGTGAGATCTCCATCACCACATGGCCATATTGACCCCTGCCCCCGGACTGCTTGATGTATTTCCCCTCGGCTTGAAATGATTTCAAGATCGTTTCCCTGTAAGCGACTTTGGGCGCTCCGACCACAGCCTCAACGTCAAACTCCTCTTTCAGCCTATCCACGATAATCTCCAGGTGCAGCTCTCCCATGCCGGTGAGAACCGTCTCTTTCGTCTCCTCATCACTTTGCACGAGAAAGGTAGGATCTTCCTCTTTGAGTTTTGCAAGGCCTTTCCCCAGCTTATCCTGATCCGTTCGGCTTTTAGGCGCAATACTTAACGACACAACCGGAACGGGAAATTCTATTGTCTCTAAGACAATGGGCTCCTCTTTAGCGCACAGGGTGTCTCCGGTGGTCGTGTGCGTGAGACCCACCACAGCCACAATGTCGCCGGCAAAGGCACAATCGACATTCTCCCGCTGGTTGGCGTGCATCTGCACAATCCTGGCGATTCTTTCTTTTTTATTGCGGGTGGCATTCAATACAGAGGAACCTGTCTGCAAGATGCCGGAATAGACCCTCACATAGACGAGCTTGCCCATGTGCGGATCCGCCTGAACCTTAAAGGCCAGGGCGGATAAGGGCTCCTGGTAATCCGAATGCCTCAGGAGTACCTTTCCGGACTCAGCAGGGCTGTGACCCTTGATTTCAGGAATGTCCGACGGAGAAGGCAGATACAGCGTTATCGCATCCAGAAGCTTCTGAATCCCTTTGTTTTTAAAGGCGGCGCCGCAGAGGAGCGGCACGATCTTATTAGAAATAGTGCCTTGGCGCAAAACCCGCATGAGTTCTTCCTGA
Source organism: Candidatus Omnitrophota bacterium (assembly GCA_043798795.1). Classification (GTDB taxonomy): domain Bacteria; phylum Omnitrophota; class Gorgyraeia; order Gygaellales; family Profunditerraquicolaceae; genus JBDRKE01. The sequence goes on along the minus strand of JAZDOJ010000046.1, from coordinate 8,109 downwards.
GTGATGCTGTCGGGCGATTCCAGGTACTTCTTGGTTAATGTCTCATCAAGCGAAGAAATCTTCTCCAGCAAGAGATGGCGGTATTTGGCGGCATCATCTTTCATCTCTTCAGGAATATCCTCGATCAAGATGTCCTTGCCATGAGATTCCTCCTGGTAGATATGGGCTTTCATCTCCATCAGATCCACCACACCGAGAAAATTGTCTTCACTTCCGATCGGAATGACAAGTGGCACAACATTCGCCTCCAGATTTTCTTCAATGCCTTTGAGCACCCCGAAAAAATCAGCGCCTGTACGGTCCATTTTATTCACAAAGGCAATCTTGGGGACACTGTATTTATTGGATTGGCGCCACACCGTTTCCGATTGGGGCTCAACCCCTCCCACGGCGCAGAAGACCGCCACCGCTGCATCGAGAACCCTCAGGCTCCTTTCCACCTCGACGGTAAAATCCACATGCCCTGGCGTATCAATAAGATTGATCCGATGGTCCTTCCAGAAACAGGTCGTGGCCGCTGCCGTAATCGTGATGCCTCGTTCCCGCTCCTGTTTCATCCAATCCATGTGGGCCTCTCCCTCATGGACCTCTCCAATCTTATGGGACTTGCCCGTGTAGAATAAAATGCGTTCTGTCAGCGTCGTCTTGCCGGCATCGATGTGCGCCATGATGCCGATGTTTCGAACCATCTCCAGCCCTGTGTGGGGGATAGGCTTTGGTCTTTCTTTCTTTGCCTTCTTTTGCGCTTCTTGAGGGATTGGCTCTGACTTGACCTCAGGAGGCTCTTGCAGCTTGATAGGCTCTTCGGGCTGAGGGAGTTCTTCTGGCTGAACAGACTCTTGCGGCGTAGGAAGTTCCTCGGGCTTAGGAAGCTCCTCAGGCTCAGGAGGCTCTTGCAGCTTAACGGATTCTTCAGGCGCAGGAGGTTCTTGCGGCGTAGAAAGCTCTTCAGGTTGGACAGGCTCTTGCGGCAATTCTTCTTTCGGCAACACTTCTTTGATAGGCTCCTCTTCTTTCAACGGCTCTTTCTCTTCCCGAAGAAGAGGAGCTGCTTTCTCTTGCTGAGCTGGCTGATTCTTCAAAGACCCTATCTCCTGCAGTAAAATCCTTAAGCGCCCCTCTTTCGTTTCTAATTCCTTTTCCAGCTCCGTATATTCTTCGTTAAGCTTATTGAATTCCTGCTTGGGGACCCATTCGCTTATCTGCTCTTTCTTTTTGAGTTCAGCGATCATTTCCTGTTGCGTCATGAATTCCTTATTGAGTTTTTCAATCTTATGTTTCTGGGCCTCGATCTGATCCGCCTTATCCTTGATATCCGCCTCTTGGGAAGCCAGCTTCTCATTTAATTCTCGGATCTCTTTGCCGGAATCGACGTGTTTGGAGAAATCCTCCTCCAGTTCTTTTTCCTTGTCCGCGAATTTCTTTTGCAGGAGGATATTCTCATCCTTCGCCTTCTTCAGGGCCTCTTCGGCCTTAGCCACCCATTCCTTTCTGCGGGTAAGCTCCTCCTCTAACTGCGCCTGGGATTTTTTGGAGACCTCGCACTCTTTCTGGATAAGGGTATGTGCCTCCTTTGTCTTTTGCAGTTCTGCCTGTAAAGTGGAGACTTGTGCATGGTTTGTCTCTTCTAAAACAGGAAGGGTGGGACCTTTTCGTTTGGGTTGGGGGCCCGAGCCCATCGCTGCCATCCCATAGACGGCATAAGCGATCATGCCAAGTGAGCCCAATAAGATAACAGAAAGGATTACCAGCATTTCATCAATAGATTACTTTGGAGTGGAGCTGTTTTCATTCAGCTCCTTCAAAGATTCCTTTATCTCCTGTAAGTCCTACCTCAGCTGCTCCTGTTGCTGCGCCAGCTGATTGAGTCTTGTCTGCATTTCATTAAATCTCCTGCCCAGAAATTCTCCCAGGTCCTCTACCTTGATCCAACTGCCCATATCGAAGGCGCGGGTGCCTTTAGGCGCGACGATGTTCGTCCCTTTTAAACTGATCACCTCCATCCCGGGCCCGAGCTTAAAATCCTTTTCTCTGACTTCTTTGCCGGTAATGGTTAGATAATTAAGCGCCTTGCCTTCTCTGTTTTCTCTCTGATACGGCTCGACAAATTTGTCTTCCGGGTCAAGGGACTGCGCGTGGCCTGGAACAATAGCAAAGACGAAGACAAATGTTAGAAATAGGGCAATCCTCTTTTTCAACAAGATTCTCTTATTGTACTGCTAAACAGGAAGATGCGCAATTAATTTCTGCCTATAAAAATCGTTTGAAATGGATGTGGGGGTGAAGTCGAACCCTTAAAACGGCATAAGGAGAGTTTATTTCTTGGGGCCGTGGCTTGCGCGCAGCTTTTCCAGGCGCTGTTTGATCTTGGCCTCGAATCCCATCTCGGTAGGCTCATAATAGCGCACGCGCTTGCGCGTATGCTTCTGGTCTACAAAATGTTGCGGATAGTCGTGGGCGTATTTGTAACCTATGCCCCGACCGAGCTTCTCGGCTCCTGCATAAGAGGCATCTTTAAGGTGGTCTGGCACCTCCTGGACCTTATTCTCTTCGATGTCCTGGGTCGCCTTCTCTATGGCTAGGTAGCTGGCATTGGATTTAGGGGCCAAGGACACATAGACAACCGCCTGGGCCAGAGGGATTCTCGCCTCAGGCATCCCCACAAATTCGGATATCTGTAAAGCGGCGTTGGCTAAAACAAGCGCCAGGGGGTCGGCGTTTCCCACGTCCTCTGCAGCCAGGATGCAAATCCGACGGGCAATGAAGCGCGGGTCTTCTCCGGCATAAAGCATCTTGGCCATCCAGTACAAGGCCGCATCAGGATCAGAGCCGCGCATAGACTTTATGAAAGCTGAGGCCGTGTCATAATGGCCGTCTTCGTCCCGGTCATAAAGCAGGACTTTTTTCTGGATGGTGTCGCTTGCAACCTCTAAAGTAAAATGGATGGTGCCCTCTTTGGAGGCGGATGTGGTTAAAGCCCCTATCTCAAGGGCATTCAGGCAGCGCCTGGCATCCCCTTCGCACGTCTTGGCCAAGAAGACAAGTGCCTTTTTATCCATCTTGATTTTTTGATTCCCTAGTCCCCTCTCCTTATCCTTTAAGGCCGAGTCCAGAATTACCAAAAGCTCATCCTTCTTTAAGGCCTTTAATTCGCAAACCAGGGAGCGTGACAAAAGGGGGGCCACAAGAGAAAAAAAGGGATTGTGGACCGTGGCACCGATCAAGATGGGGTTACCCTCTTCCACATCAGGCAAAAGCACGTCCTGCTGCGCCTTATTGAACCGGTGGATCTCGTCGATAAAAAGCGCAGTCTTGCGGCCGGTATTTGCATACTTGACTTTTGCCGAGGCTATAAGGCGCCTTAGCTCCTCCACGTTGCTGGTCGTGGCATTGATCGCTTCGTAGTAAGTTTTAGTGACATGGGCGATGCACCAGGCCAGCGACGTCTTTCCCGTGCCAGGAGGGCCGTATAAAATGACAGAGCTCAAACGGTCTGCTTCAATGGCGCGACGCAGGACCTTTCCCTTGCCCAAAATATGTTCCTGGCCCACAAATTCATCTAAGACACAGGGCCGCATGCGCACAGCAAGGGGTGCATTTTTATTGTCGGCGGGTTTTGTTTCTTGAAATAGGTCGGTGGATGGGCTGGGCATGGGACAGCTGTGGTATACCTTGCCCTTTCAGGGCAAGGTATTATTTCGGCCAAACAACTTATGTTCGCTTGCCGCACAAGCGGCACACCGGCTAATCCGATAAAGCCGGGTGCACGCTCCATAAGTTGTGGCCTCAATAAAAAATCCCCGCAGGGTGCCGTTGGAGTGACAGTCTGAACCGATTTCTTTTCAGGTGGGCGCTCTCTCCTTGACGCCAAAACGCCGAGGAAGTACAAGCTCCCATTAAATTGTTGTTGGTTCAACAATTATCAGAATTCCAACGCGCACTGCAGGGATTTTAAAAGAACTTTACTGTAAAATGAGTATAACACAAATTGGCTGACAAGTCAACTCTTAATTAAGCTTGCCCCTTTAGCGGATTTTGGCTGCAAAGCGGTCTGTCAGCGTGCTGCACAGAAGGGTGTGCACAGGCGAAATCTCGGTTTCTGTCAGAGTCCTTTCTTCGCTACGGTATAAACAGGAGATCGTCAATCCTTTGTAGCCAGACGGAATCTGTTTGCCCTTATAAAAATCCACTATCTGGATGCTGCATAGTAACGGCTGACCTTGGGCAAGAAGTGCATCCAATAATTCTCTTACAGAAACCGTATTCTTAAGGAGAAAGCTGATGTCTCTGGTTATGCCGGGATATTTGGGCAGGGGTGCAAATGTCCTTTCCAGCGACGCTAGAGAAAAAAGCTTTTCTAAAGAAAGTTCCAGCAGAAATACATTTTTGTTTTTTATGCCCAATCTCTCAAGGGCCTTCCTGCCCAACATCATCATCAGGCCTATTCTTTCTTTGCCCGCGTGGATATCCATAGAAGAAGGAAGCGCGGAGTGAGTAAATTGAAATTCCGCGATACCCATCTTCCCGAAAAGCGCCTCGAGGATTCCTTTGAAATGCAAAAAATCCGCCGGATCTTTGACGAATCGATCCTCCAACACAAATGATCTGCTGCCGCACAAGGCCAAGCCCAGCCTCAATTCCTCTTTGGGTCCCTCGGGATGATTGACAAAGGCCTGCGCCACTTCAAAAATGGGGATATATTCTTGTTTCTGGTTGAGATTAAAAGCAACGCACTGGGCAAGGCTCGCTAAAAGAGTCGGCCTTAAAATCTCCTGCTCTTTGCTTAAGGGGTTAAGGATCTCAATAGGCTGCCGGTCCCAAGACAAACCCAGATCGTGTAACAGGCCTTTATCCATAAGGCTATAAGTAACCACTTCGTTTAGTCCCAGGCCTGTCATGATGTTCTTTGTAAGATAAACGAGGTCGCGAACCCTATTGCCAAAAGGCTCAGGGGCAACCCGGGGCAGTGTCTTGGGGATCTGTTGGAAACCCTCAATTCGGGCTATCTCTTCTATCAGGTCTATCTCCAGCTGCACGTCAGGCCTGAAAGCGGGGATGAGGACGCACCATTTATCTTTTGATCCCCTTTTTACGGTAAACCCTAAGCGATGCAAAATGCTTTTTATCCGAGGAGCCTTCACAGGGATATTTAAGAGTTTCTGAACTCGCGAGAGGCTTAAGCCGACTGTCTTCTTTTTCCTTCGGGTGAAACCTACGCTTTTAGCGGACACATACCTTCCTTTAGCTAAGGTCCGTATCCATGCAACAGCCTGCCAGGAAGCCACCCCAGCCGTCTCGAAATCGACGCCCCGCTCAAAGCGATAAGAAGAATCTGTCTGAAGCCCAAGGGCCTGCCTGCCATGCCTGACAATAATGGGGTCAAATACAGCAGCCTCCAGAAGGATATTCTTTGTTCCCTCTGTCACCTCTGTGTCTTTACCGCCCATGACGCCAGCTATCGCTATGGGCCTGCGGCTATCGGCGATCACCAGAATATCCGAACTCAGGGTGCGCGATAAGCCATCCAGGGTCACCAGTTTTTCATTCTTCTCGGCTCGACGCACCTCTATCGCGCTATCTTTAAGTTTATCTAAATCAAAAGCGTGCAGCGGCTCCCCCCAAGCGAAGAGACAATAATTGGTGATATCCACAATATTGTTGACGCTACGGCAACCCACCCTTTCTAACCGTTTCCTGAGCCAATCAGGGGAAGGCCCCACTTCGACATCTTTGATAACCTTGGCGGTATATAAGGAGCAGTCCTTCTTGCTCTCTATGTTAACGCGCACAGGCTTCTCCCCCCGCAATGACAAGGCACGGGGAGATGAGGGTTTTAATGATTTGAAGGGTCGGCCCGTAATGGCGGCGACTTCCCGGGCGATACCTGCGACACTTAATAAATCCGGCCGATTTGCCGTGATCTCGATTTCAAGAATGACCTCTCCCCCTCTGTTCTCTAAAGAGGTCACCTCCAGACCTGCCATGGTGAGTTTCTCAGCCAATGCCTGGGGCGAAAGCCGGATTTCCACAAAATCTTTGAGCCAATCGTAAGTGACTAACATGTGCCCTCAAAACTGCTTTAAAAATCTTAAATCATTTTCGAAAAATAACCGGATGTCATTGATACCATATTTGAGCATGGCGATCCTCTCAACCCCCATGCCAAAGGCAAAGCCCGAATATTTTTTAGGGTCGTATCCTACGTGCCTAAAAACGTTGGGGTGTATCATGCCTGAACCCAAAATCTCAAGCCATCCTTTTCTGCCGCATACAGAACACCCCTTACCTTGGCAGATAATACAGGAGATATCCACCTCAGCCGAAGGCTCGGTGAAAGGAAAAAAGTGAGGTCTAAAGCGCATCTTGATCCCTGGCCCGAAAACAGCCTTGGCAAACAATTCGAGCACGCCCTTTAAATCCGAGAACCTGATATCTGTATCTACCATAAAGCCTTCGATTTGATGAAACATAAAAGAGTGACTGGCATCAACCGCATCCGGCCGATAAACCCGGCCCGGAACCACCACGGCCAAAGGAGGTTTGCGCGACTTCATCACCCGGACCTGGACCGGAGAGGTGTGGCTGCGTAATAATAGTTTTTGGGATTTGGCACTTGAGCCTTGAGATTTGACATAGAAGGTATCAAATACGTCTCGAGAGGGATGCTCCAGGGGAATATTTAATCCCGTAAAATTATTGTACTCCGTCTCCAGCTCCGGGCCTTCCACCACGGAAAAACCCATGCGCTCGAATATGCCACAAATAGCATCCACCACCTGCGTGACAGGATGAAGCACCCCTAACTCCTGGGCCTCCCCTGGCATCGCCATATCACAAGAAGCCATCTGCGGTATTTCGCTTTCTTCTGACAAGACCCTCTGTTTCTCCTCGAGCAAAGAAAGGATCTTCCCCTTTAAGGCGTTGACCTGTTGGCCGAAACCGGAACGCTCCTGAGGCGGCAGGCTAGATATGGAACTGGTCAGCTGTGCAATAACACCTTTTCTCCCCAGGTACTTGGTGCGGAATTCCTCCCAGGCCAAAAGAGTATTAACCCTTTGAATCTCTGCTTCTATTTGCGAATAAAGAGACTCGATATCCATACGAGACACAAAGCTCCTAACAGCATAACGGCCATATTCTTTTTATCCGGATTCATCTTTTCTGTAACCGTTCTTCCTCTGCCTGTGACGTCCAGCGTTTCGGCATGAATATCCAAATCCCCGCCGTGTTCAGGACAGGCCCTGTGGAAGATTCCTGTGACCTCTACCGTATCCCCCTTGGATTTGTAACTACCGGTATAGGCCACGTCCTGAAGCAAGGAACGGTGTATCCAGATGCCGATGGCGCTTTCGCCTTCCTTTACGTTGACCCAGGCGAATTCTTTGCGCTTCATGATGTCTCCAATCAGCTCCCCCTCGTAAACAACGGTTTTACCGTCGTACTCCAAGGCATTCTTGATCAAATCTTCGCTGGAGACAGGCTGGGCAAAAACAAGCGTAAAGTGCAAAGCACAAAGCGCAAAACTTAAAACTAAAAACTTAATCCTCATCTTCCCTTGACCGCTGCCACAAAAACACCTATTAAGGTAAACACCGACATAAACTCCAGGCGGCCGGCCCACATCTGAAATATGTAGGTGATCTTTAACAAAGAAGGCATCTTGGCCTGGGTCAGGCCACAGGACAATCCGACGTTGGCTGCGGCTGAGATGGATTCAAATAAAGAATCAAGCAACGGGTAACCCAGAAGCATGCCCATGAGAGCGCCAAAACCGTACAGCGCCAGATACGCCAGGGTGATCAACAGCGCGGACCTGGCGATCTTGTCCTCCAAGAAAATATCCTTGATATGATGCAGTTTCTGAACCACAACCGCCCTTTCCGGTAAAATGATCCGCTTGATATCCTCTAAAAACGCCTTAAAGATAATGCCGACGCGCAGCATCTTAATCGCTCCTGTGGTCGAGGATACAGCGCCCCCCAGGGCCATGGCACTCATAAGACCCACCAAGGCCAGAGGGCTCCATTCATTCACTAGCTGGCTGGCGTAAATCGTCTGATATCCGGTGCCCGTGTGGCCGGAAATAAGCTGATAAAAACCTTTGCGAAA
>JAZDOJ010000065.1:0-7720 GCA_043798795.1 Candidatus Omnitrophota bacterium | reverse complement strand
TCAAAAAGCTCTTTGTATTGGCCCAAGCCCTCTTTTTCTAGATCTTCCTTCGGGATAAAACGAAGGGCTGCGGAATTGATGCAATAACGTAAGCCCGTCGGCTTAGGTCCGTTATTAAACACATGGCCCAGATGCGAATCCGCCTGCGCACTTCTTATTTCGATCCTCGTCATAAAAAAACCCTTATCTTCAATTTCTGCGATGTTTTCAGTTTCAAGCGGCTTTGTAAAGCTGGGCCAGCCTGTTCCGGAATCATATTTATCCAGAGAACTGAACAAAGGCTCACCCGAAACAATATCCACGTATATCCCTTCTTTTTTATTATCCCAGTACTCATTGCGAAAAGCTGGTTCTGTGCCGTTTTGCTGCGTCACTTTATATTGCAGGGGCGCGAGCATCTTTTTGAGCTCCTCTTTGCTATGCTTACGAGGCTCCTTCCCCCATATCTTTCTCAAATACTGGTCGCGGCCGCAATTGAACCGATAAAACTTATAACGCACCGGGCTCTTTTTGTGATAATCCTGGTGGTAATCTTCGGCCTTATAAAAGGTCGAGGCGGGCAAGATCTCAGTGACCACCGGCTTTTTATAGCGACCTAAAACGTCTAATGCTGCTTTTGACTGCTCGGCCTGTTGTTTTTGTTCTTCATTCTCATAAAAGATGGCGGATCGGTAAGCAGGCCCCCTGTCGCAAAACTGGCCGCCGGCATCCACTGGGTCTATCTGCCTCCAGAACACATCCAGAAGTTTTTGATAACTTACTTTGGCCGGATCATGGGTCACCTGAACCGCTTCGATGTGGCCTTTTTGGGCATAATCTTCATACGTCGGATTTGCACCGCTGCCTCCCGTATAACCCGAGAGCACCCCTGTCACGCCATCTAATTTTTCAAAGGGCGGCTCCATGCACCAGAAACATCCGCCGGCAAACGTGGCTTTCTCCATCGTGCCACCTCCCTCCCCCTGCGTATCAACCATTTCCTCCTGGGCCTTTGCCCCTGCGACGGAAGCCGTCGCAAGGAACGCTACACCCATCATCAAACAAAAGAATATTCTTTTCATCGCGCTTTGCCCTTCTATGGCATAGATTCATGCATGATGGTTTCTTCTTCTTTCATTTCTCCCATCATTTCCCCCTTCATTTCTTCGTTGACCTTCGAAATATACTTCTCGGGGTCTTTTTTGAACTCTTCGATGCAGCCGGCGCAGCAGAAATTATAAATCTTTCCCTGATATTCATAGGTTGCCTTCATTTTCTCATTAATCTCTTCCCCGTTTACCGGGCAGATTTTATTACCCACGTTTTCTGCTTTGACTGCTTTGGAAGCGCCGGCTTTCGTGTCATACTCTTCTGACTGAGCCAATACAAAGGAACACGCCCCGAAAATAAACATACCTACAAGTAAACCCAACCCTATTTTCTTTATCATCTCGACACCTCCTTTATTTGTCCTCGTTTAAATTGTTTTTCTTTTATCCAGCAATAGAGCACCGGCACCAAAATGGAGTTAGATAATGTCGCGGTGACCAGGCCTCCCACCGTCGGAGAAGCCATGGGCTTCATAATCTCAGAGCCTGTTCCCATGGAGAACATAATGGGGATAAGCGCAATGATCGTCGTCATAGTCGTCATCATAATCGGCCTGATCCTTAAAACGCATCCTGCTATGACCGTTGAGCGGATGTCTCTTACAGACTGAGGGAGTTTCTCCTTGAAAGAATCGTCTAAAACAGAAACCAGCACCACCGCATTATCTGTTGCGACCCCAAACAGGGCAATGAAACCAACCCACACGGCGGTTGAGAACTTGAATCCCAAAACGAACAAGAGGATGATGCCGCCCATAAGAGAAATAGGTAAAGCCGTGGCGACAACGGCGAGGGATGAGAAGGATTTAAATGCCATATAAAGAAGCAGCAGGATAATGACTAAGCATATAGCCAAGGAAGGAATGAGTCGGCGCCGCGACTCTATCTCCGATTCAAACTGGCCTGACCAGCTGATAAAATAACCGGGAGGCAATTTGATCCTGCCGCTTTTTATCTCTTCATTTACAGCCTGTTGTGCCGTTTTCACGAAATCAACCAGTCCAATTAACTCTTGATTGACATTGACGAATACGCGCGCGTAAGGGAGGGTGTTCTCCGACTGAATCATGGAGGGCCCCGTAACCTTTTTAAGTCTGGCGACCTGGCTTAAGGGGACCTGCTCTCCCATCATACTGGAAACGAATATCCTGTTTAAAGCTTCAGGATTATCCCTTAATTCGCGCATATACCGGACCCTTACCGGATAACGCTCTCTGCCCTCGACCGTTGTAGTAAGATTCATGCCACCGATAGCCGTCATAATGATTTCCTGAATATCGTCTATTCTTAGCCCGTAACGCGAAGCCTGCTCTCTATCTATCTCTATCTCAAAATAAGGCAGGCTTCCGAAGCGCTCGGCAAACGGCGATACCGCTCCTTTAACGTGGCTCACCACCTTCTCTATCTCAATGGCTATTCCTTCGATGGTTTTTAAATCGGAGCCAAAGACCTTTATCCCGATTGGAGTCTGGATGCCTGTGGCCAGCATGTCGATCCTGTTCCTTATGGGCTGCGTCATGATGGGGCTGACGCCCGGGATCCTCGTCTTCTCCTGGATCTCCTCAATTAATTTCTCGCGCGTGAGCCCTTTGCGCCACAAGTCTCGCGGTTTCAGGTGAATGATCGTCTCAATCATGATTACAGGTGCCGGGTCCGTCGCTGTTTCAGCCCGTCCCAGCTTACCTACGACCCATTCAACTTCCTGAGGAAATTCCTGTTTTATGATGATGTCCTGTTTTTTCAATACCTCCTGCACCTGGGTAAAAGAAGCCCCGGGCAATAATACCGGCATAAACAACAGGTCCCCCTCATTCAAAGGAGGCATAAATTCCTGCTTCATCAATGAGGCCAATAGGCCTCCAAGAATGAGCAGAATACAGGCAATGAATATAATTATTTTCTTGTGTATCAAGGCCCAGTTTATGGCCGGTCTGTAAATCTTTAACAGGGCTCTGGAAGTGATGTTGTGATCCGCCAAACGCAATCGGCCTCTCAACAAGTAATACGACAAAGTAGGCATCAACATCAAGGCAATAACAGCTGCAGCAACCATGGCAAAAGTTTTCGTAAAAGCCAAGGGCCTGAAAAGTTTTCCTGCCTGTCCGGTTAAGACAAAAACCGGAATAAACCCGACAATCGTAGTCAGCAGGGAAAAAAGCACGGGCCTGCCTACTTCCTGCGCGGCTTTGATGCAAACTTCAAGCCTTTCCTCAGGGGGGAGCTTCGGCAGATTCCTCTGGGCCCGGCGCTCGGCAATCTTACGATAAATATTCTCAACCAGAATGCATCCGGAATCAACCATCACGCCGATGGCAATGGCAATACCTCCCAAAGACATGATGTTGGCATCGACGCCGAAGAGCCGCATGAATATAAAAGCGATAAGAATGCCTATGGGCAAAACGATGGAAATAATCAAGCTGCCCCAAAAATGGAGTAGAAACACCCCAATGACAAAGACCGTAATCAAAACTTCCTGCATAAGGGCATCTTTGAGTGTGTTGATAGCCCGACTCACCAGGCCCCTGCGATTGTAAAAAGGCACAATCCGCACACCCGCAGGCAACCCCACAGAGAGCTCGCTGGTTTTCTTTTCGATGGCTTTAATCACCGTTAAAGGATTCTCCCCAAAACGCATCAAAACAACACCGCCCGTAACTTCCGTTCCTTCCTTATCCAGAGCGCCTCTGCGAAAGTCCGGGCCCAAAGTCACCGAGCCTATATTCTTTATATAAACAGGTGTACCGTTATGCGTAGAGACGACACTATCCTCTATATCTTTTATCTTCTTGATAAAGCCGACGCCCCTGACAATAAATTCCACGTCTCCCTGCTCGAAAACCTTTGCCCCGACGTCAATATTCGAGCGCCTGACCGCTGTAATCACATCCATCAGTCTCACATCATACGCCAGGAGCTTGTTCGGGTCTACGTCTATCTGGTACTGTTTGACATAACCGCCGACAGAGCCGACCTCTGAAACACCCGGAACCGAGTTTAACTGATAGCGCACATACCAGTCCTGGATGGAGCGCAATTCGCTTAGATCATAAGACGAAGCCGCTAAGGGGCTGCCATCGATAGGGCAATTCCCGGGCAATTCATAAGCCCTGGCAGGATGTTTGGGGCAATAATAACCGTTCTCAACCGTATACCAGTAAATCTGGCCCAGGGCCGTGGCATCCGGACCCAAAGACACCATAGCGCCCGCCGGTAAATCTGCGGTGGCAAAATTTAATCTCTCGAGCACGCGGGTTCGCGCCCAATAATAATCAACCCCCTCCTTAAAAATAAGGTTGATCATGCCAATACCAAAACCTGAACTTGAGCGAATGACTTTTAGACCGGGTGTGCCTAAAAGCCGTGTGGTCAGCGGATAAACCACTTGGTCTTCGATATCCTTAGGGCTGATCCCCGGCCAATCCGCAAACACAATAACCTGCAATTCTCCTATATCGGGGATGGCATCAATAGGTGTATTTCTTATCGAGACTATACCCCAAACGATAATGAGCGCAAAGGCAGATATGACGAGGAACCGGTTTCTTAAACAGATCTCAATTATCTTATCTAACATTTTTCTCTCTCTAATGCTGGTGCGCTGCAGAGGGCATGGGTTCTTCTTTGGCGCCCAAGGCACCGCCATAGGCGCTGGCAGCCACTCCGCTCAACTGACTTTGCGAATCAATCAGAAAGTTCGCTTTTGTAACAACCTTATCCCCCTCTTTCAGCCCGGCCTCAACAGGATAAAAATCCCTTTTTTCTCCATTTATAGAGGCCGTCGCTTTCGGGCCGATCTTTACCTCTCTCCCTTGATACGTTCCCTTCCCCAGATCCAGATAAACGACTTTGCGCATTCCCGTATCCAAAACAGCATCCACAGGTATGGTCAGAGCAGGCTTGTGCGCACCCGTTTCATCTATAAAATCCGCCTCAATAAAGATATCCACATACATTTGCGGTTTGAGTTTGAGTTCAGGATTATCAATTTTTGCCCTGATACGTGCGGAGCGCGTCATGGGATTTAAAACAGGGTCTATGGCGGTGATCTTGCCGCTGAATTCTTCATCCGGGAAACCTATGGCCGATCCTTTCACCGATTGGCCTACTTTGACCCAGCTTAATTCATATTCATATATGTCGGCATAGATCCAGACATAAGGATTTTCTTCATCCGAAATAATGAGGCTGCGGTCAGGTTCCTTCTGAAGTGAAGCCTCCTCAATCTGCTCCTGGTCTAAACCCATGAGCCTCAGTTTAAGCTTTGCAGCCTCAACCAGCGCATCCGCGCGTTCCTTTATTTCAGAGATCTCGCTCTTTTCTAAACTCTTTCTCATCCTGAGCGCCTGAAGCAGCTCCTCTTCGGCTTTATACAATTCCGGGTCGTAAGCGATTCGGCCTACGGTGCGGATATCTCTAAATAGATGCCGAACAGCAACCGCTTCAGAAACAACACCGGCCAAAGAAATATCCCTTTCGCTTAATTTAACGGTATTGACAGCGCCGCTTTCGGCCTCCGGAGGGGAAACAGCCTCCTCGTATACAGGAATGTAATCCATCCCCATATTGTCTTTTGCCGGGACCTTGGATGTAATGGAAGGGTTCATCGGATTGCGGTAATAAAGGATTTTGCGCTTCTTCTTGTCTTCCTGAGCCAGAGCCGGGACAACGAAATACAAAAACACCATCAGGCCTAAGATTAAAATCGCGAATCTTCGTATGTTATCTTTCATTGTTTCACCTCGCTTAACTCCACGCCCACCTGACTTTCCAAATCCGCCAGATTCATGTGATATCCCACCAGAGCCAAATAATAATCCATCCTTGTCTCGATGAGCATCCTTTCGCTGTCCAGCAACATCATGATATCGCCCTCCCCTGCGCGATAAGAAGAAAGGGAAGATTCAATAGAGCTTTCCAAAAGAGGTATCTGGTTATTCTTATACAGATTTATTTTGTTCTCCCAAATGACCGTCCTTGTCATTAAATCCTTGGTTTCAGCCAGCGCCTTATTCTTCATGGCCTGATAAGCGGCTTGTGCCTCATCCAGGTTCGCTATGGCTTCTTTGACTTCGTAGCGCTGTTTCGACCAGAACCACAACGGAGCCGTAAAGGACAACATCAAATCCCAGGGGCCTATAGTGCCCGCCGTGATCCCTCGCATGGCTATGCCGGCCATTAAATCCGGAAAAAAACTTCTTTTTGCCAGGGATTTGGCATATTTATTTTTTTCTATCGCGTAAGAAAAGATGAGCAAGTCCGGCTGATTTTCCAGAGTCAGCTTGTACAGAGAATCGATGTCCATCATCAATAAGGGGACACCTTCTTCTAAAAAAGGTTGGCCAAGCGCGCTTTCGGGCTGCCTGCTTAATAAGCTGTTAAGCCGCGTTTCTTTGGCACTCTTTTCCTGCCTTAGATTGACGATATCATTGCCGAGCTTGGCGATTTCAAGGTTTATTTTAATGATATCCTCCTGAGCGATTTCGCCCACAATATATTTGGCCTCGGCTATCTTTGCGGCATTCTTCAGGAACCCGAGAATTTCCTGCTTCAGCTCTGTCTCTTTATAATTCATGAACAGATCATAATAGGCGTTCTTTACCTCGTTGCTAATTTCCAACTCCTTGTTCTTGTATTCAGCGGCGAACATTTGCGATTCGACAAGCGCGATTTTTCCTTTTAAGGGCAACTTCCCGAACCAGGGGAGCATCTGAGAAAGAGAAAGCATTCTCTCCATGGCCGGCGTGGAATTTAAATTCAACGGGCTGCCTTTTGCTCTTTGAAAGTTCAGTCCGATCACAGGGTCATCCAGAGATTTGGCCTGGGGGATACGCGCCGAAGCCGCCTCATAACGTTTTTTTGCCGCCAGAATCTCGGGGTTATTCTTCCTGGCTTCTTCAATAAGCGGATTCAAAGAAAGCACCTCTTGAGAATACAATAAGCCGTTACTGAGGAATAGGAAAGAAAACCCTAAAAATATTACGACTATTCTTTTCATCGCCTTTCGAATCCTTTAGCTCAAATTATGCAGATTCTTTATCACCCTCATGATCTCATTAATCTTCTCTATTTTCTTGTCTTTCGACTTATTTAAGAAAGCATCCATAGCGCAATGCTCGATATGCTTGGCAAAAATCTTTTCTCCTACCCGGTATAAGGCATGGATGGCGGCATGGATCTGAATGATGATGTCTATGCAATACGTTTCATCTCCAACCATCCTCTGGATGCCTTTGACCTGGCCCTCAATCCTGTTTAACGCAATCAGGTTTTCTTTATGGGTTGTTTTTGGCTTCACTGTTCACCTCTTTCTTTTAGAAGATCCTAGACTTATCCTTTCCTCATGCTAAGTCTAGCATACCCCTGGGGGGTATGTCAAGTCTTTTTTCATCACCCGGCTTCTTGAGGGCACATGACGCCGGAGCATGAAGAGGGTTTAGTTGAGGCGGCTTTTGAATTCGTCCCAGGGGAAATAATTGCCTGGGCACTCCGTCCTGGCCCCCGGGACCTGGCCGTGGCCGAAAATACGGCTTGTGGGAATCTTATAATATTTCTTGAGGGTATTCACCAGATAGACCAAGGAGTCCATCTGGCTGCGCGAGACTCTCTCCTTGCTGAAGTTGCCGACCAGG
>JAZDOJ010000059.1:0-3703 GCA_043798795.1 Candidatus Omnitrophota bacterium | reverse complement strand
TGCGGAAAATTACGTGCATCGGATTGGCCGCACGGCGAGGGCCGGGTGCCGGGGCCATGCGATCTCCTTTGCCACGCCCGAGCAAAGTTGTAATGTCCGGGATATTGAAAAGCTGATCCGATCGACCCTGCCCGTATCCAGGCATCCCGAGGTTCCCTCCGAGAAGTTTGTTGAGTCCAGGCCTGAACCTCTGCCACGAAAACCGAAAGGCCGGTATCCTAAACACGCTTCCTACAAAACCCCGCATTCCTACCGTCATTAGGAATATAGGGGGCGGATAAAGGTCTTACCAGAATTTCCCAAGCGAGAAATCACTTGGGATTTTTTTTAGCGAACAGCTTGGGTTAATCAGGAAATTCTCTTGGATTTCCGTTTTGAGGATATATAATAGAGATACCAAGTTCTCCTTTTTAGGAGGTTGAGAAAGAATGAATGTTATCCTCATCAATCCTGTCAGAGGAATAATCCCACCCTTCGGTTTGCTTTATATAGCCGCTGTTCTTGAGAGAGACAAGAATCATGTTGAAATGGTGGAATTAGCGACATCGGGGGTGGTGTTTGATGAAAACCACGTCTTTAAAAATGAAAAATATTTAGATCAAATCGTCAAAAAAAAACCTGATTTAATCTGCATGGGTTTCTTGAGTGCCTATAGATTTATTGCTAAAGAAACAATCGAATATCTTAAAGAAAAGTTACCTGGTACACCGTTTGTTGTAGGCGGCATTCATCCTACGCACAGGTACGAAGAAACCATAAAATACGGAGCTGATTTTGCGGTTATTGGTGCAGGGGAAAATACGATTGGTGAGTTAGTCAGGAATCTTGAAAAAGATGGAAAAGATTTCAAGAGAATAAAGGGGCTCGCCTATTCAGATAATGGTAAAATAATTTTTACAGGCGTAAGACAAGATTATCCTGATTTAGATAAGCTTCCATATCCCGCGTACCATTTGATAAACTACCCGGCATATTTAAATACGAGGATTTTTGCTATTCGGGGGCACTATCTTAAGGCAGGGTATGTCTTTACGGGATTTGGTTGCCTGGGAGAATGTATATTCTGTTGTGCGCCTGGAAAAAAAATGATACTTAGAAATATCAGCAACATCGTTGATGAAGTAGAATGGCAGAAAAAACAATACAATCTAGAAGGAATGTATATTCTGGATGACCTTTTTACTATAAGCGAAAAAAGAGTTGTGGATTTTTGTGAAGAAGTTTTGAAACGGAAATTGAAATTAAAATTCGGCTGCGAATGTAGAGTCAGACCGTTTACAGAAAAGATGGCCCGGATTATGAAAAAGGCCGGGTTCATCCAGGTAGAGTTTGGAGTTGAATCGGGTTCGCAAAAAGTGCTCGATGATTTATGCAAAAACATAACAGTAGAAGATATTGAGAGAGCATTTGCTTTAAGCAAGAGATATAAACTAAGCACGTATGCCAATATGCTCATTGGTTCGCCTAGCGAATTAAGGGAGGATATAGAAGCGACAAAAAGGCTGCTAATGAAAATAAAACCAGATGTAACCGGATTTTCTTTTATTACGCCGTATCCCGGCACCAGATTGTTTGATCTGGCATTAGAAAAGGCCTGGATAAGAGACGAAAACGAACTTAATTATCAGCATGGGGGGAATATACCTGATTTGTGCATAAATTTTTCTAAAGAAGAACTCCTTGCGATTAGGGATGAATTTTATAGGTTTACACTGCAAAACATTTACCCTCATATGCTAAGAAGTCCGAAATTCATCTTCGATATGATTAAAATCAGCCTGAAGACGGGCTTTCCGTTTAAATATATCGGGCTGATGAGAAAAGGAAAAACAAGCGAAGCTGCGCAATTATTTAAAAACACAATTTTTAATTCTGTTTGGAATGGTCCCCACCTACGAGGTGGGAATGGTAGCGCCCATGGAAAAATGTAAATATGAATTCGACCCTCACAACCGATTGACGGTGAAAACCGGCGGAGTGAGGGGAATCAGGAAGGTCCTGGACGGCCAGTTCAAGATATCCGACCACAATACGCTGACATACCATATTAAATCCTCCGTACCCGACGGTATCAAAGCCCCGCATCAGGTCAAATTAAAAGGCACTTGGTTTTTGACAAAAGACCTCGAGCTTCGTCTTATGCTGGATAAATGGAGGAGACAGACTTTTGGAGATCAACTGAGGCTTCAGGGAGAAATAATCGATGTGCGCAAGAACGCACTGCTCTTTGCCCTGACCACCCGAACTAAAGATGAGAGGTCCTCTCTATATGCGCTTGAGCTTTGCGGTTCCTGGCAGGCGGACGCAAAAAATCGGTTAACTTTTAGAGTAGATAAAGGTCGTGGCCGCTATGACCCCTTGACACTTGACGGCGCCTGGCAGATAAATAAGAACTATCAGATTATCTACCTTTATAAAAAAGAGCAGTTGACGCAGAAGGAAAAGAAGATCCAGGCTTTGACCTTTAAGGGTTACTGGGATATACGGGATAAGGCCCGGTTATCGTATGTCTTGAACAAGGATATGGGTTCGGGGTTTGATTTTGAAACGAGCGCAGGCGTGTTTAAGAAGGATTATATCAAATACGAATTGGGGATCAGGGTATCTGGCAAGAAGCAGCCCGTGAAACGTACCATCACATTTCTGGGCAAATGGAAGGTGAAGAAAAACGCTGGTTTGGTTTTTGAGATTGAGCGGGGAGAAAGAAAGATCCAAGGCCTTGTCTTCGGCGCTCAAGCGAGGCTGACGGATAAGGGTGAGGTCTTATTGAGCCTGAGGAATGATTTAAATAGAGGGATAGGGGCAGGGCTTGAGCTGTCGCGCGATATCTTTAAGAGAGAGGGGCAGGCGTTTTTGCGCCTGCTTCAATCCAAGCAAGAATCCGTCCTTCTCATCGGATCCGGCCGCAGGTGGTAGGTTTATTATAAAGGAGGAAGCATGAGTAAGAAGTTTGTAGTGGCATTCAGTGTTTCGTTGTTTCTCATGGCAGCTGCGTTTCTTTGTCACGGCCGTTACGGCCTGGCAGCAGATGCTCAGCCGTTCTCATCGGATATGGTCAGCCGTTCAGCCGGCCAGATAGAGAACGCGAAGATCTATGTTTCCGGAAACAAGATGCGCACAGAGGTCGCCGGGAATATCATGATCATGCGCCTGGATAAAAATGTGATGTGGATGGTCATGCCATCGGAACAGATGTATATGGAGATGCCCCTTGACATGAATAATGTTCCCAAGACATCTAGGAAAGTGGAGGGAGAGGTTGAGCGTGTGCCGCTGGGCAAAGAGGCGGTGGATGGTATCCAGACGGATAAGTTCCAAGTCACATCCCGGGAAGGGGCGATGTATCAATGGCTGACAGATTCCGGATTTCCGGTGAAGATGGAAGCTGTTGACGGCAGCTGGAGCGTCCAATATAAGAATATTTCTTTTGGACCGCAGCCGGATTCCTTGTTTGAAGTACCCGAGGATTATGAGAAAACTTCTATGCCTTCTTTTGGCGGCGGTTCCGGTAAGATGTCCTTAGATGACATCATGTCGCAGATAGGCGAATAAGGCGGCCGCGGTTATCAAGGTTAAGAGAAAAAAAGGGGGTTGAGCAATGGAAAAGAGATGGCTTAAAGAGGTTGCCAGGGATTTGATAGCCCTTGGCGGCATCCCATTTCTTGTCCTGACCATTGCCAGGGTCTCGGTGCCTTTCTCCTAT
>JAZDOJ010000043.1:0-31006 GCA_043798795.1 Candidatus Omnitrophota bacterium | reverse complement strand
TTTAAGGGTTTTTCTAATTCTACGGTCAAGGCGGGTGATATTTTGATGGCATTGACAGGCTTACCAGAGATGTCCAGCAAAATCTTTTTTACGGCAAGGGGTATGTCTACATTCTGGATGTCCTTGAGATAAGCGGGAGTATAAACCGCAGGCCTGTTCCAAAGCACGCGGCCATCATACTCTATGGCTTGGGCTACCTGCTCAGGCAAGAAAACGGCAATAACTATAAAAGCCACTGTTCGAATCCAGGGCCTGAAACGCGATTTAAGCTCTGGTTGTTCTCTTAGTGGCTTTGGCTCTGTTTCTGATTTCTCTCTTATTTTATCTTCTGCATTCATTTTTTACCTATATATAAAGGAAAAAGTTGAATTTCCCCCTTACCCCAAATATTCTTCATATTTTTCGCGTCGCTACTAACGATTTTCATGGTTGAATATAAAATCTTTGTAAAACTTCTTAATAAGCGATTAAAATAAAACCGGATTGTCAAATACCTGAAATCGTCGTCGTGCTTCGCTTTGCTCAGCACTCACTTCGTTCGGTATTCGGCAACCCGGCTGTCTTATTTCAACTTTGTTCCGCGGTCTTTTTTTGCGATTCTCCGCGCTTTTTAAGACCCGTGGCTTTGCGCCCCCTGATTGCTCAGGGTTTACCTTTTCGCTCCGTGGCTTTCCTTCTTTTGTAGTTCAAGTATAACATAAACTTACCGTCGCTGTCAAGTAAAAATAGGTATAAAATGAAAGCGATTTCCCGCTCTTAACTTTTTGAATGGGAAGGAGTTTTATGCCTGCTCAGAGGGCAATTTTAGGCCTAAAATTGGACCAAAATCATCAGGTATTCTATGCCTGTTCAGAGGGGCTATTGGAGGGGTGAAATCAGGCTAAAACTATAAGGCCTATTATACCTGTTCAGGTAAGTAATTAAGGCTTGTAAAATTAAACAAAGATAATACAAAATTTTTTCTCAATTTAACACAAAAAAAGAAGGGGGATTTGCTGTAAAGATTTCTACGCCTTATTTCTTTTCAGCCTCGGGACTATCCGAAATCCCCCTTCTAATCAATAAGTCAAATTTTCAAAAGAACTAACAGATTGGACATTACAAAGTCCAATCAGGCTCCTCAGAATTAATACAGTAATCCAGATTGGACATTACATACACAATCTATCATTGGTTAAACCCTGTAAATAAGCCACCCTGCATAAACTGCAGCATAACAGGCCCACCTACTATGATAGCGATTACTGGCAATATACAGAAAATTAAAGGAAAGAGGATTTTAATTGGCGCTGTTAAAGCAATCCTTTCTCCCCTACGGAAGCGCTGTAAGCGGGTATCCTCTGATATAATGCCAAAAGTCTCACTTACCGGGGTCCCCATGCGCTCTGCCTGAACCAGGGCTTGTACAAAGGAGCTGACTTCAGCTATATCCAGCCTTCTAGCCATATCCTT
The DNA here is from genome assembly GCA_043798795.1 of Candidatus Omnitrophota bacterium. Taxonomy (GTDB): domain Bacteria; phylum Omnitrophota; class Gorgyraeia; order Gygaellales; family Profunditerraquicolaceae; genus JBDRKE01. The sequence continues at coordinate 29,554 of JAZDOJ010000043.1, read as the reverse complement.
CAGAGCCAGGCTGCGTTGCTTGCCCCACCTGATTTCTTCTAATACAAGGCCTAATTCCTCAAGCATGGGGTTGTTGGTAACCTTCTTTTCAATAACCCACTTAACAGAGGTCGTAAAGTCTAACCCTGCCTCTACGCATAAACCCAGTAAATCAACGGTCTCAGGAAGCACGCGGGCCAGCTCATACCTGCGCTTGTTGACCTTCTGAGTCAACCAGATATCAGGCAGGACATAGGCTATGGCAATAGCTCCCAAAATAGCCCATGGCTGGGGCGGGTTGATAAAGGAAGAACCTACAATGCCGCCTAAAATCATAAAAAAGAGCTTGATGCTAAAAAACTGGCCTGAGGTAATATTCAGATGGGCCGCAAGCAACCTGTCTCTTAGCTTCTTATCCAGCCTCAGCTTTTCGACCAGGTTTTGGCCGAAGGGAAAGGCCATATAGATATAGGAGAAGAAATTCTTTTTTCTTATTGGGGATTCTTCTTTTACAGGCAAAGGGACCCTTCTTTGAGTCAATTGAGGGTGACCCAAGATGCCTATAAAAATAAGTAGGATGGCTGTCAAGACCATCGCAAAAATAAATAAAAGCATGCGCTTCTCCTTGTTCTCGGCCTAAATCTTAATGATGCTGAACTTACGAATCAAAACCATACCCACGGCCTGCAGGCCTGCTGCAACGAACAAAAGCATCCTGCCCTTCTCGGTCCCCAACATGATATCAAAATGCTCTTTATTAAAAGTCATAACCCACCAGACAAAGATAAAAGGCAGTGCAGACATAATAATCCCCTGCAGCCTGCCCTGTAATGTCAGGGTGCGGATATTCTCCTTTAATTTGCGATTGTCCCTTATCGTGGTGGCAAGCCGGCTAAAGACTTTGGTCAGGTCTCCTCCGGTCTCTCTGGCCACCAGCACGGAATTAATCATCAGGCCCAGTTCCTCCAGCTTTAATCTGTCATTAAGGCGCCTGAGGCTTTCATCCAGGGTCAAACCGATCTTATTTTCCCTGAGGATGAGCCCGAACTCCTGAGAAATCGGAGCCGGCATCTCCTCCACCAGCACTTCGATGGCCTGCAACAGTGAAAGCCCACCCTTCAAAGCCGAAGAAATAACCATCAGGCCATCCACGAGTTGGCCTGCAAATTTCTCTTTGCGCTTGTTCTCCATCGTCTTAATGATGAGGGCTGGCAATATGGACCCCACCAGGCCACCGGCAAAGGCGATGGGAATTTTACGAGAAAATAAAAAGGCTGCGGTTGCGAAAACAAGGGGGAAGAGGGTGTAGTAGAAAAAAAGCTTCTCTCTTTTGACGATAAAGAACATCCCGTCCAGCTGCTTCTCGGCTATGGACACCTTTTTTGATTGCGCGCTGTGGAATTTATCGGTAAGCGAGGGCACAACCTGATAGGCAATCAGGTACACCGAGGCGAAAGCGAACAAAAAAATAAGAACTTGTAATATCGGTAACATGGTTTCCTTTCTATAAAAATCTATCAGTACTGATACTGTCTCCCGCCGCCAAAAACATCCCCTGAGGCCCTCATCCTGCCGGAAATAGCCCTGGTCAGATAAATAGACATGGCCAGCAAAGCAGCCACGACGATAACGATCGTGAGCGCATATTCTATAGAAAGGAATCCTCTGCTTGCCTTTTTATCCATCAGGACAACCCTACCTGTCGACTATCTTGACCCAACCAGCCGGATGGCATCTGTCATCATAACTTTTAAGGCCCCTGTATTCTGCTACGGATCTTCGCCTAATCGTGCTACCCGCCGGAAAATTCCATAGCCCCAGGACACCCGTGCTCTCTGCAGGCTCCTGACGCACTATCTCCACACTCACTCTCTGCGTATGAAAATCAAGCTCGATACACTCTTTGCCCTTAAGCCAGTTGCCGTACTTTCGCTTTGTTAACCGCGGCTCGTTGTAAGGTCCGATCTGGGTCCAAATGGTATGCTCTCCGCGGGAATCCGTCCAGGTGTAAAATGCCGGGTTTCCGCCGTATAAGCCGCAGGCCATAGGGCTATTAGGAGGTTCAGTGATCTGCTGCAACGCCGATAACCCTTCATATAAACGCCTACACGCTTGCCTGAATGCTTCAACGGCATCAATAAACGTATTTATGCGGTTCCTGGCCATGGCAAATTCATCATCGATATCCGTATCAGTGGAGCCAAAGTTGGGGTTGTCAGGATTCCATCGGCAAGGCGGATTAGGTCGGCCGGTCACAGGGTCAATAGAAGCAATAATACAATCATTGCAGGGCTCACCCGGGGCAACACATGACCAAGAAAGATTCCCAGGATTCCCATACTCATCCGAATACCACCCACCTCTGCCGTAATTGCATGTAGGCAGCCTTTGGCGGATCCTTTCTATTTCAACAAGCCAGTTGCGTAACCCGGCCCGGACAGGAATACTGGAGTTGTCGCCATTGACCATAAGATAAAGGGTGTGATAATAATCAGCGGGCAATGCAGGCGGCACAATTTCGGAATCGGGCACATAAAACCAGGGAACCCACAGTTGCCAGCTATAGGCTAAATCATCTTCGTCCATTTGTAATATATAGCCCGCTGTTATCTTAAAATCAAGAAGATCTTGTTTAACATAATCCACTTCATCGTATCCCGAAGGTGGATCAGGAGGTTCACACGCAGTGCACTGGTTAAGGGGGTTCCAGACAGTCCCGCAAGGTCCAGACGCACTGCTACAACCGCCGCAGCTAAATGGGTCCCAGTTGTACCACGCATCTAATTGCGCTTGAGTGGGGCCTGGCACCCAGAAAGATATGGGATAGCCGGCTCCTTCTAAAGCACTAAAGAGTCCTATCAAGCCTCCTGCAACAGGAGTAGAACCAGTAGTGGCACAGCAGCCTGTGTAATTGCCGTAGCCATCACAATTACCATAATCATCACAAGGGCAATATGACCGATTTTCATAATCGATAGTAAATAAGAACGCATCAATGGCAGTCATAAAAGTGGGCAGAGGACCATTCAGAAATTGCCTGATCAGCCCGGACTGTGCTGTTGTGTTTAGCCTGTTATTATCCTTAATCCAGGTAATTCTACGGTCCCAGCATGCCTGGAAATTGGGCACATATTCACGGTCATTAGTGTCTCCGTCAGAATCATCTGTATCCACAACCTTATTAGGGTCATCTATCGTGTCTACAAAAGCCCGGAAGAATACATTTTCTCTTCGGCGCGTTTTCTCATCAGGTAAACCATTCATGGCCTTGGTTGCAGAAACCATGGCATCTTGCAGCATTTGATCTTTGACATATGCTGTATAAATATTTGAAGCTATAGCCAAGGTAGCGCCTAATGACGCGCCCACGATGGCGCCAGTTGCGCTGGGAGAAATTATACTTAGAGTCGCAACAGCATATCCAACCCCTTCCCCAACTGCAAGAGGATATGTTACCTGCTCAAGGGCTGTAGTTGCAAAAGCGTCCGCTCCTATAGATGCCCCCGCTGATATTCCAGCTCCGATAGCTGCTCCGACCGCAGCTCCCATGAGAGCTCCTTGCAACCAACCTGTGCCTGCGATAGCGCCGCCAATGGCGCCGCCAATGGCGCCGCCAATGGCGCCGGCAGCAACACAAGCAGCAAGATTTGAAGCAGCCCACCCCAAAAAAGTAGATGTACCTCCCCAAGTAAGCCAAGTAATGACAATAGCTACAATTGCAATAATAATCGCGAGTATCAGATATAAAAAGCCGGTTTTTACGCAACAACGGTGTGGACGGCCGCAGGACTCCATTAAAGAACCTGACAGCTGGAATGACTTTGTGCCTACCATAGAGGCAAGCATCATGCTGGCTGAATCAGCAGCATTAGACAAGCTAGTTGCGTAATTAGAGACCTGGCCGACATTAGCCACCGCCAACACAAAGATTAGCATGGCGGTTATGATCAAAATAAGAAAGGTAGCGACCTGACCGGATGCATGTCCGCTACCGAGATTCCTCAAAGATTTTATTTTATCAAAATAGTTTATCATATTTTACCCAAGCTTTATTGCCCAAAGAATCTCAAAGGCAGAGCATCAGCCTCACTGTCCTCCACCCCTAAATTTCGGTACGGGTCCCCTGCACTCGCCCGGCTATTTTCATAAATGAGATTCCTGGTCACCATACGGCCCACTAACCACCTCGCCAGGTTGACGCTGGCAAAAAGGAGAATAAAAATCAAAATGAATGCCGTTCCCAGTTCCAGGCTTATCTGTGCCCTGCGTCTGGTGCCTCTTAACATATCCTCATCTCCCCATGAATATTAAATTACTCCCAGTTGATGGCCGTAAGTTTGCGCTGGCCGTTTATCTTGGTTATGGTGAACAAGATGACCTTGCTTTGTCCGGCCGTATCTGCAGCCACTATCGTGCTTGCAGCATCCTGTGCCTTGCTGCGCCAGTTAAAGAATTGCGAACTCCTGCCTCCCGCGGACTTAAAGGAGCTGGAGAAATTATATAAAAAAGCTTTCCTATAATCCTTTTTGTCTTTCTCGATCCTTAACTGGGAGTAGGCCTGGCCTGCCTCAAGACCTATCGCCGTCAGCGTCTGCCAATCAATCAGGCTCTCTACACTTTGCCTGCCGGCGCACATGTCATTAAAGACTCTCCTGGCCAGCTGTACATCATCTTCCATTTGGGTGCAACCGGAAAGTAACATTAAACTTATCACGACTAAAATCAAGCTGACCCTTTTCATGCGAGCCTACCTTTCTCTAGTTACAAACCCCGTCGGTGCATCTCTGCGTTACCGATTCGTCCAGCCTGGTACGCAGCGGGCGCTGCACCACATTGCTTCCGTTATTCATATAAACCATTGTCCTGTCAACGGTGCTAGACCAAGACAAAGAATCTCTCGTGGTAATCGTGCCTCCTGATTCACTCTTTCTGAGAGTTCCGCTTATGGGTGTCCTTTGACTAGAATCAGGTTGAATCCCCATCTGGGGAGGCTTGTTATTGTTAAGGGCAAAACTGAATATATTTTCAAGCTGGGAGCAATACGAAGGCGAATCAATCGTCTCGCTGCAGATCTGATTACAATTTTTAGTATCTCCGGGGCGCTTGCCTCTCTCGCACTCTCTTTCGCAAAATGAAGGCACTGTAATCATCCGGCACTGCCTCTTGCAGCCATCGTAACTGAGCAAGTCGCCTTTGCAAGAATCCATTATCCTGAGCCGTTTCGGCCCCGCTGGTCCAGGTATACAGTTACCATAAGCATCATAACCAATGCAGACATTGTAATCAGGAGTTTCATTGGTTTGCGCGTCCTTAACATAAAGATCTCCGTATACCTCACAATATTTTTCGTATTGAGCTTCAGTAGCATCTGCGTACGCAAAACGTGCAACCTCGAATCTATAGGGATTGGTATCATCATTAACGTAAATATAGGCTAGGGGTAGCTCTGAATTGCGATCCGGAGTGTTAATTAACTGATAATTGCGTATAACACTGCTCCCAGACATAAAGGGTAAAACCGAGCCAACTCCTCCCTGGGGGTTGCTTGCGTTAGGAACATGCCTATCCTGAAGATAAGTGATACTACCTTGGTTTCCGCGATCATAATCCCCGGTTGCTGCCAAACTCCTTCTAAACGCCCTCATCATCGCCCTCTGTTGATAATTGTATTTTAGACCGTATTGAAGTATGGCGCCTATAATGGCTAGGAGGATAGAGCCAAAAATGGCTATCTCTAATATGGACTGGCCTGCTTTTTTTTGACTTAACTCCATCATTTTTCATTCCCTAAGGCCCAATGGTTTCCGTTGACCTATCCGTTTCTCTCTCGGTAAAGCCAGTAAGGATGGTTGTGGTTGTCACGCCGCCAACTTCAGTGGTGTTGACCGACGTATTGGTATTAGAACTAAAAGTGTGGGTCGCGCTGGAAACCGTGTTGGTCCTATCATACTGCTCTCCGATGGTGTCAGCTGCCCTTCTCATCTTGCCTTGCAAACTTCGGGTGATATAACCCTGCATCGCAAGCACGGCTGTGACAAAACACAGGACCGCTACTGCGTACTCCACGGCAGACTGTCCTCTCTTAAGAAAAAGCCTTCTTTTCATTATTTTTTTTACACCTTTCTCACCCTCCAAAATAAAAATCTCGGTTAATTCCAGCCCTCCTCTCAAGCCAACTATCTTTAATATAGTCTAAGGCCGAGGCTATGGCCTATAATCTAACGTGCTAACTGCAACTGAAGAGCTGGACCGATCTATTGTAGAACTGTCGCTGGTCGATTGAGCCCCTCCCCTAGAAACGCTTTTGGTTGTTGTCCCACTTTTACTTTCAGGGCTTACAGAACTCGTGCTGGTGGTCCTCCGGCTACTGCCCGTCGCTGCCTGCTGCGGACCCAAAAGGTCTGCCTGGGCCTTCACCGCTGCCTGAATACCGCGCTTCATATATGCCTGCATGGTCATCAAGGCAGCGATAACAACCAAAAATATCATCGAGAGCTCTGTTAAGCTCTGGGATTTAATATGTCTGTTCACGCGCTTCCTACCTTTGATCTGCCGTAGGCGTAAGACCTGCCACAACCTCACTGCCCTGCTTCGTCTGGCTCTGAGAATGTGACGTAGTCGTGGCTCCGGTTCCCATGGCTGTGTTGTCAGTCTGTTGTGAATTATGCGTTGTCACGATACTGCCGCTGGTTGTCGTAGGCCCGAACTGATCTCCCATATCATCTGAAGAAGCTCTCAGCCTGCCCTGATAACCACCTTTTACGTACCACTGCATGGCGATTAACGCGCCGATGACCACCACGATAATAATGGCATACTCCAATGTGCCCTGGCCCTTTCTTGACATCTTGCGTTTCATTTATCCCACCTCCTTCAATTACGGAATTATTCTTATTATTGGGTTGCTCCTACCTGTGTAGTGCCTGATCTTGTGCTCGTTAAGTCAGAAGCATGGGTTTCCTGACCGCCTGTTGCCAATGTCGAGGTCTCGCTCCCTGTCTGACCTGTTGTGAGAGACTGCCCAAAGTAGTAAGGCTCATATTGAGTTGTCCCTCCCATCCCAACTGTGGTTGCAAACGTGTCTGTGGCATCCTTCATCTTGGCATTCAAACCTCTTTTGACATAGATCTGCATGGCTAATAACGCTGCCACCACCAAACCGATCAAAATGGCATACTCTGCTGTGCTCTGTGCTCTTTTGTTCCTTAATAGACGTAACATCGTTTTCACCTCCTTTTATTCATCTTACCTAAATATTATTGGGGTAAACGCGCGGCTGCATTCGTTATAGTCTGTCCCGAGCTATTCAAGGTGTTTTGCACAGCCGGCCGCAGAATCGTTGTTGCGCCTGCGACAATGACGGCAATAATAGCTGTCAGGACTATGACGTACTCCAAGACACTTTGACCCTTCTTGCTCATTCTCATTTTTTCACCTCCTTTACTGGGCTGGTTCAGCATTGACCCGGTCTTCAATCATTTTAAGATTAGCCTGGACAGAACGCTGAACATAGACATGCATCCCCATTAAAGCTGCCACTATAATGGAGATAAGCATTGCATACTCTAAAACGCTTTGTGCTTTTTTCATTTTCGCCACAACATTATTGCAATATTCTGATTGTCGCCGTACGATACATATTCCCTGCCCCAGACTTGACTTGCTGCAAAAAGGAGCTTACGCCAATCAGGGTCAGGGCTCCGATGACCGCAAAGATAATGAAGTATTCAACTACAGCTTGTCCTGTTTTTAAATTCTTTTTTAAACTCATTAGTAACTCCAAAAATAAAACCGGTTTACCAATAAGCTCTTTAGCTTAGGTAAACCGGTTGACGTTACCGTTTTGACCCTTGAATTAGAAAATAAATAAAAACCTGTTTTGAAATACAGTCCCGTGGCTTTGCGCATCCACTGCCTCCTTTAGTGGAATTGCCTTTCTTCGCTTAATTGCAATTAAAATATAACACCTGCCGAAGGGCGTGTCAAGAATATCTTGGGTTATTTGGAAAGCGTTTTCAAACTTAAGAATTTAAAAAAGATTTTCCTAAGCCGTTATGCTAAGCCAAATCCTTCTCCCCTCGGGATCCTTGACCTCTTTTTCATTAACTCTACGGCAGGCATAATCAAGCTCCTTTAAATAGGGGTAGCCTGATGGAGGTTGAAATGCTACCAAGCAGTACTCTTTGCTCCATTCTATCGTGGCTTTTAAGCTATAAAAATGCTCATTTATGAAGGCAAAATCACTATTTTCATAACCTGAAGGCAAAAAATGCCACCTAACATACAAATCAAGCAATCTTAAATAACTTTCAAATAATAAAGGAATATGGCTTTCAGCTATTATTTCCATTTTCTGAGCATCCGCTGAGAAATGCCTCTCGGTATTGGATGAATAGGTAAAAACCTCGATTATACGGCTGAAATTCTGAAAAGATTCCTCCATGTATGGCCATTTTTTGATGTAACTCATTGCAATGTCTAATGTTGTGACTGAATGATCATGTATATTGCTTAAGATCACTAAGCGTGATTTTTCATCAGAAGATGTCTTTATTGCTGCCCCTCTGAATTGGACTATTTTCTTTACATCAGGTTGTATTAATTCCATCTCTATTTGTGCTACATAGAGCTCTTTTTTAAGCGGCTCAAAATAAATTGGCTCATATTCACCAAAACTCTTGACCTTACGGTACTCCATGAACTGCCATGGCCATAAACCAAATATGAATGACTTTCTTTTTGCCTTCCAGAAAGCGGAAACCTTTATTTCTCCTAATTTGTTATTATAAAAAGCCATTTTTGTGTTGAAGTGCTCATAAGAATCTAAATTAACAATAAAGTTAAAGAATTCTCTGGTGGGCGTATCGTAACCAGGTGCCATAAACAGAATAAACGGACTATCTTTATAAAGATAGTCATTTATGCAACCCGTTATATTATATAGAGTTGAAGAGAAGTTATAAGGGATGTGCGGAGTTGACCAGACGGTGTGTAGTTGGCCATCTAGATATAAGGCAGCACCATCAGGATAAGAAACTTTAATACAGCGGACCTCTTGAATAACGCTTGAAATAACCCGGACTATTTCCGTAGCTATTGATCTAACTGATTGCAAATCATTTAGATACGAATCTAAGGCCTCCTTAGTGATTTTTCTTCCTACTAATGGCCAGAATTCATCTAATTTCTTTTCAGGGGAATATTTGCTTAAGCCTATTAATTTCAAGTACATAAGTAATTCTACATTTGCGATGATGTCTTCTGTTTTTCCATTCAAATGACTCTTTATCGCCTCGGCTATATCGAAACTACCGCCCAAGAGATAATCAGCTGCCTTAAGGAATACTGCACCAGAACAGACAGATTCTAAGGATTCCTCTACCTTCTTTACTTCTACTTGAGGCTCAGCTTCAACTGAAGGCTGCGGCTGAGGTGGCTCTTCTGGCTCAATTGTCTCTGGCACCTCATCCATAAGAGGCGCTCTTAGCTCTTTAGGAATAACAAGTAATTCCTCTATAGGTACAGGCAAAGGAGGGGGTTGAATTACCTTAGGGGCCCTAAAAAGCTTCTTGCGCCTACGCTTTCTTAGCCTTCTGCCTACAGGCAAGCTTAAACCAGTTTTTTTAATTATTGAATTTATACTGGATTTAGAGACTTTTATTCGAAATTTTCCCTCAACTAACATGGCAAGGCTACGACAACTCAGAACTGGCGTGGTCTTCTTCTGATCAATGATGAAATCTATAATTTTCTTATTTAGCTTATGAACAACGCCCATATTTACTCCAGATTGGACATTACAAACTCTAATGAAGTATAGCATGACTTTACTTTAAAGTCAAGCAGTTTTCAGTTTGGACATTTCTTATGCAACTTCAACCACCCTCCCCACCCAAAAATCCAGAACGTTTCTAATTCTGAATCTAAAACGTTTCTAATTTTGAACCTAAAACTGCTTTTACTTTTCTTTATTTCAACGTATTTATTCACTTGTCTTATTCGATAATTTATTAAAAATATTTTAAAAATTTATGTTAGAAATCAGGGACTTTTGTGTCTATTGGTTCAGGAGGTGATGGATATGTCTGAATATGGGAGTTGCCCATACACACCTCATCCTGGATGTCAACAGACCCAAAGAATTGGCAAGAATAATGCAAGGATTAAATCTTGCCTACTCAAGATGGTTCAATAATAAATATAGTAAAGTGGGTCATCTCTGGCAGGGAAGGTTTAAAAGCATGATTATCCAAAAAGACAAGTACGTTCTGGATTGCATAAATTATGTCGAGATGAATCCCCTTAGGGCCGGAATCAAATTGGCGCCACTTGAGTATCCGTGGAGTAGCTACAGATTTAGATCTTTAGGTGAGCGGACGTATCTTTTGGACATTCACCAAATCTGAACCAAGCAGTTTTACGAACAAATTTAGAAACGTTTTGAGATTGGGTTTAGAAACGTTCTGAAGGTTTGGTTATTCGAGGGAGAGAGTGTCGCCTTCGGTCGTGGAAGAGGATTCTATGGTGCCGACAGGCAATTCCAAGGCAAAATCAGCCTTAAAATAAAGAGGGGTCATGCGGAAAGGCCTTAAGGAGGGTATGGCTTTGATGACTTTGAAGGCCTTGTCCACAAACAGGACATCTATGGGAAAATGCATAAAAAAGGTATGAATGGAGTTGCAGGATGTGATGACCATAGCCTCGCCTGGCCTGAAATCCTTTGTTCCCAGCAATCCCTTGGCCCGCTTAAACAGGGTAGCCGCCATAACAACATTTTCAGCTAAACGTGTGTTCTTTGTCTTGTTGGTTATCTTCACTTTTGGGAGATGCCTGGATTCGTGGTGCTCTATGTATGGGTAGGTGGTAGAAACATGCTATCAGGTATCGTAATGCCTTTTAACCTTATCTCTTCAATGAAAGACGGAAGATGCCCTGTGGCTTGAAAGGCGCCTATAACATTACCTTCATTGTCTACGCCCGTCCGTTTGAATATGAAGATGTCGCGAAGGTTGACGTCAATATCGTTCTTCATGCCAGCCAACTCTGATATCTGAATGACCTTTCTGGTGCCGTCCGAAAGGCGGGCTGTATGGATAATCAAATGGATGGCTGAGGCGATCATTTCGCGGATGGACCTGATGGGTAGCTCTATCCCGGACATCAAGATCATGGAATCAAGCCTCACCAGCACATCATGGGTGGAATTTGCGTGGATGGTGGTCATGGAGCCGTCATGCCCGGTATTCATGGCCTGAAGCATATCCAATGTTTCGATACCGCGACACTCTCCTATGAGGATTCTATCCGGCCTCATTCTCAGGGTGTTGCGGAACAAATCCCTTATGGTGATAGCCCCTTTACCTTCGATGTTCGGCGGCCTCGACTCCAGCCTCAACCAGTGCTCCTGGTGCAGCTTCAATTCGGCAGCATCCTCAATAGTGACGATACGCTCGTTCCCGGGGACAAATTCCGAGAGCACATTCAGGATGGTAGTCTTACCTGAGCCTGTGCCTCCTGAAATAATCATGTTTTTCCTAGCCAACACGCAGGCTTTTAAGAAATCAATCATGGTCTGGTTTAACGTGTTCAAGCCGATAAGCTCTTCCGTCTGGAATCTTTCCTTCCTGAATTTTCTGATGGTGAGCGTCGGTCCGGTGAGGGATAACGGCGGGATAATGGCATTCACGCGTGAGCCGTCCGTAAGCCTGGCATCCACCATGGGCGTGGATTCATCAATACGCCTGCCGATAGGAGCGATGATACGCTCAATAATAACCCTGACTTGTTCATTAGAAATGAATTTCTTACTGGTGAGCTCCACCTTACCATTTCTTTCAATATAAACCTCATCCTTGTTATTCACCATAATATCGGTTATGGTGGGGTCTGCCAACAGATCCTCAAGCGGCCCCAGGGCCAGGGCCTCATCCAAAATCTCCTTAACCAGCTTTTTGCGTATTTCCGGAGAAGTGATGAGACTGCCGACCTCTTCGGTCAAAAAGTTAGAGACCATGATCTCTGCCTTGGTCTTTAACTCCTTGGCTTTCTTGGCGTCGCTGAACAGCTTTAGATCCAGCCGTTTGAGATTAAACTCTTCGATGAGGCGCTTATGAATGCGCCGCTTCAAGATCAAGATCTCGTCCAAATCTTCGCCAGGCACATACTCTGCCAAAGGCTCAACCATGCCTTCCTTCTTCCAAAAATCCCCTATCTTATGCACGATATCGGCCTCTTTGACGCGAAGACTGTCTATTTCGCTCGTTTCGATGAACAATTTGGGCTGACTGGATAGCTGTTCCGCTAATCTTGATATCGCCAGGGAAATCTTGGCGCGCGGGCTGTCAATAACCACAGGGATCCCCTGATTAACCGCGACACCCACGGCCTTGCCTTCGGAAGGGATCTGCGAGATAATATCGCAGGGCAGGCTCACCTTCACCTCCTGCCAGCTGATGCTTGCCGCGGACTCGGCTCTGTTGAGGACGATCTTGACCATTGATAAGGGCAGATGCAGGAACTGTAACGTATCCAGAGCCCATTTTGTCTGGTAGATAGAGAGGATGTCCGGGGTCACCACCAAAAGAATGAGGTTGGCCTGATTAATCGTCGAGACAAAGATATCGCTGAAATTTTTCCCGGCATCGACAACGATAAAGTCATAGTCATTTTCCAGCGAACGAAACACCTCCTTGATCATCTTGGGGTCCAGGTGCGGAGACTGTTGAGGCCTTAAAACCCCGGGCAGAAAATCGAGATCCAGGGAACTGTGGGTGAGGAAATCAGACTTTCGCAGGCCTTGCGTCTTATCCTTCAGAGAGGCCATCAGATCCACCATGGCCTTCTGAGGGTTCAGGTATAACATCCTGGCCATATCCCCTAACCCGTGCGTGTCCAAATCAAGCAGGCACACCCGTTTGGCCTGGTCCTTCACCAGGCTTACGGCCAGGTTCGTGGCCAACAGAGTTTTACCCACGCCACCCTTTGTGCTGAATATGACTATGGTCTTTGCAGACATAGATTAGTTTCTTTTGTAAACGATAGGGACGTCTACCCAGATTTCCTGAGAATCTATTTGTGGAGGAAAGGGGGGATACGGAGCTTGCACCCGGGCCACTTCCATCGCGGCATCATCTAGAATATTGTAACCCGAGGATTCCAATATGGAGAGATCTTTGAGATCTCCATTGAAGTTGATGTTGAGGCTTAATTTGACCCTGCCTTCCCAGCCCGCATCCTGGGCTTCCAGGGGATAATAGGTTGCGTCAAGGATTTTTGTCTGCACCACCCGAATATAATTGGCCAAGTGCTCTGGGATATTCGGCGCTGTTTCAAGATTCGTTTCTTCATGAGGAAGCTTTAAAGCAACCATCTCTTTGATCTCGACGGTATCGCTATACACAATGGTAGGTGTCAGCGCAATAAATAATTCCGTGTCCCCTCTTTCTCCCTGACCCCCTCCTGACTTTGTGGTGGTTTTTCTAAACATTAGCCCTAAAATAGGGATATCTCCAAGAAAGGCAGTCTTGCGCACGTCCTCTTCGGTTTTCTGCTTTATCAGGCCTCCGATAGCCATGGTCTGGCCGTCATTAAGGGTGAGTTCCGTGGAGGCATTGCGCTTGGTCAACGGATAAGCCTGGGCGGTTCTTTCGGCAGTTAACCCGATAAACTCAGCTTCCCCTACTTCGCTGACTTCCACACTTAAGGCCAGTTTTATTTTCTTATCGTCACTGACTGTGGGTTTGACCTTTAGCTTAATGCCAAACTCCTTATACTCAACCTCGGTGCCGGAGCCGCCGCCAGAGGAAATAGTGGTAGTAAATATGGGCTTTTCTCCACCCACCAGCAACTCTGCCTCTTTGCCGCTTTGGCAGGCCAGTTTTGGCCGGGAGAGTATTTTCGCTTTTCCTTCCTGCACCAACGCATCCAGGGTCACGCTAAAGGCACTCCTGGTAAAATCAGAGACATGGAAGACATTTTTAAAACCCGTAACTGGGTTGGATACAGGACCAGATGCATCGGTCAAGGCAATGGCTCCTGGCCATGTAAACCCAAGCGTCTTCGTAGAATCCCTGTTCAGTTCCAAGATTTGTACATCTATCTCTATAACGGCTTCTTCTTCTCTGACATCGATAAGGTCCGTGGTCTTATCTATCAAGGAGCCCAGGACTGTCGCAATCTTTTCTCTATCCTGGGGACTCTTAACCCTGCCCAAAAGAAGAATCTTGCTTTCCTCCTCGGCGATCTGGGTATGGACCTGGGGAAGGTTGAGTTTTGCCAGTAGATTATCAATGCGGCGCTTGAAATCAGACATATCTTCCGCCATCACGATGATTTTATGAGATTTCTCGCCAACATCATCCCACAAGACAAAACTTGTCGTACCGGGCCTCTTCGGGATGATGGTCACCTCAGTCTTCTTCACATCCGTAACATCGGCGATGCTGGGGTTGCCAATAACGATTCGGGTGGGGTTTTTAACGGCGAGCATGTGCACCTGGCCGACGTACAACTTGATGGTGTTATCATCGGCAGCCTCATCCTGAGCAAAATTCTGCAGCGGGAAACTCAAAAGAATAAATACAGATAAAATAAAGCGGAAAGTCTTCATAAGAGTAACTCCTTCATTTTGACAAAGGGACTTTATCTTTTCTTAGTCCGCGATAGACCTCTACATACACTTCTGGCTCACCCGTCACCGGCTCCTTGCGTTTAGTGTCTTTGGGCATCAAGTACTGGAAGAGCACCTCCCAACTGGTGGGCTGAACGGACTCAAGCTGGGAATCCGCAGGCGAGCGCAAAACCAGACGCAGTTTTCCCTGCTCCTGAACAAAAGCAGCGAGATTGGCCTCCTGGGGGCTGAGCGCAACGGTTATGAGGGAAGATGCTGGCTGAGGTTGCGGCACTGGTTGAGACTGTCCGCCTTCGTTGTATCGGCTGCTTTCTCCCCTAGAGAGAGCCACAGTGCTGATCTGTTGACCTACGGCCAGAATCAAGACATTCTGAAATAAAGGAACGGTTACTGCCTGGACTGTCTGTTTTCCATCGGCGCTAAGGCCTGGCACAGGAATCGTAGCGATGATATCCACATAATTCCCAGGCCTAGCCATTCCGGCGACAGAAGCCATGTTATCGACGGTAATCGTAATGGCGCGTTTGCCTACGGGTGTTGCTTCGGCCAACCCTCCTCCTGTGCGTGCCTCTCTGGGAAAAGTCAGTTTCGTTAAGGCAATCTGTTCCCCCTTGGCAATAGGAACGACGGCAACCATACCGCTAATCCTATCCATAGAGGTAATGGCTTGAGGCACAAGGTACTGTTTGGGGACAACCTGCGGCTCAAATAACTCAGGGCTCATAAGTGTTCCCTTAGGGATTTCTTCTCTTGCTACCAATACAGAAGTCTGGGCCTCCTGCAACCTGGCTGCTCTTTGGGCAGCATCCTCTTCATAGGTCCTGCGCTGCTGATCAAGATAAACCTTTATGAGGACCACGACCAAGACCGCTAAAATAATGCCTACTATTAAGATGATCCGTTGTTTTTGCATTATTTTATCTCTCCTTCGTATATTTCAATTTTACTCTCGCTTGATAATTTTGAATAGGCCTTGTCTAACTCCTCCTGCTGTTTCCTTGCCAGTAAATACGCTTTTATCGTATCAAAGGCCTCGGAAAGCGGAACTTGCCTGCCCTCTTTTATGGATTCAACCTTTACGATGGTAAAGCCTTTCGGCCCCTTAAAGACGCTGCTGACTTGGCCTTGCTGCAGCAAAGCAGGGGAAAAGACGATCTCATCAAACGCCTGGGAACTCCCCTCTTGTCCCTTGGCCCTATCCCCTAAATCTCCTCCGTCTTTCGCGGATTCAGCAATAGAGCGAGTCCTGGCGATGGAGCTGAAGTCCGAGCCCTGCAATAATTCTATGAGGATCTGCTTGGCCTCATCTTCCGTTCCCGTAACGATCTCGCGCACCCGGCGAACCTCCGCCTCCCTGAATAGTGCCTTGTTGCTCTGATAAGCATCCTCCACTTCGGCAGAGCCGATCTCTATGTTCCTGACAATCTCTTCCTGCATCGCCTGCGCCAGCACAGCCATCCTGTATCTGGCCAGACCCTCACTGATTTCATCTTTACGGTCCAGGCCTCGGTCCAACGCTGCCTGATAGTAGACCGCCTGAGGCACCAGCAAGGTTTTCAGATACTCGATCTTCTTGTCGCGTGTTTCTATCTTGAGGGCCTTTTTTTGCTCAGGGGCCAAATCCCGTCTTAAATCTACGCTTGCATTATAAATATTGATGTATCTATTTAACTCCTCAAGGGCTATGGGAAAATTATTCACCTTGGCGATAACCGTTCCCCTGACAGGAGGGGTAGAAATCTTAGCAGTGGTAGTTGCCTTTTTAGGACTTAAAAAATCTATTTTATCGCAACCCAAAAGAAGGATAGAGCCCGTAAGAAAAATACCCAAAATTCCCCATTTCATGCCCTGCCCCACAACCCGCGCCGAATGCCTCATGTGCGTCTCCTCTCTCAAAAATAAGAACAAAATGATTAATTTTTTAACTCGTGGATCTCGTGAATGATTTTCACCAACAAATCCGCAATCTTGGCAATGATATAAAAAAGAAAAAAGAAAAACACGGCGAGCAGCAGGTTCACCACTGCGTCGACGGGAGATTTACCGGCTACCTTGCCTGAGAAGAAGTAGATACTGGCGAAAACGCCGAGAAACAAAAAAATCCAGGCTGCGATCTTAACCACCGCGCTGGATGCCTTCAAAAATCCTAAGTGTTCACGCATCTGGCCTCCCCATTGTTTTATGTTTTATCATAAAGTAAACAAAATTGCAAGAAGATTTTAGTTATTGTTTGCCGGACGTGTTTGTCCGGAACCACGCCTTTGCCGAAGGCCCTAAAAAATAACATATGAGGGCTGCCCAAAATACAATGTCTCCTAGGAAACAAAGAATCAAGGCACCTATCGTCACCGCGTTTTCCATGTTGCCTTGCATCCATACATCGTTACCCGTAGACTGGGTGAGGGTTGTCAACACGAACCGCGCGTGTCTTTGCAGGGCAGGAAGCGGATGGCGCCAGTAAAGAGTCGCAAGAATAAAATACCCCCACAGGATGGTTATCTTTCGTAAAGACTCCTTACGCTTAAGCAGCCCCCAGCCTAAAAGAAGACCGCATGAACGACGTATCACGGAGAGAGACAGGCGCGCCCCAAGTAGGAAAGCTGACAATTCAGGGAATAGGCTTTTGTAGTAAGTGAAAAATCCCGGCGAGAACAGGGCCGCTGTCTCGTAAAGAGAACCGAGAATCAACAAGACTCCAAAAACCACAATGCCTTTAGGAACTTTTTTAGCCATAAATTTTGGTAGCCCCCAGGATGTCCTACTTCGCTCTTAAGTGAATCCATAGAGCTCTGACGAGCCTCGTAGGACCAGTTGGCGACTATGTAAATAGCCCTTGCCCGTATCACTACGGCAAGGTATCTCTTATTTATAAAGTGTATTATAGCCGCAATGCCTTATCATATCAAGAAATTTTCGAATTCATATATAGAACCCCTCGGTGATTTTTGGTGTCCGAACGGACAAAGATAGGCGAAATTATATCCGTTTTGTCCGGTCTTTTTTGCTATTTCTACTAGGGGATGAAAATTTAAGTTAGTTTTCATGATCATTTATTATATCACATATTCATTATAACGAGGAATATCCTCTCAGGACGGGCAGTAATATTACACGAGGGGATATCCTCTTTAGACACAAGAAAGTTGAAAATCTTACAACAAATTTTTTAAAAAATTTGTTGTAATTATTTTACAACATGGTATACTTTTCTTGGGATAAAAGGTGTTGTGTAGAAGATGTTGCTGATGCCGTTGATACTTCGTCCTAGTGTGTAGGATAAGAGGAGGTGTAAGATGATGACTTTTGCTGATTTCTTTCATCGAAAGAGAATAGGTTTGGGTTTGACGCTTAGAGAATTTTGCGCAAGATACAGATTGGATCCAGGGAATTTAAGCAAATTGGAAAGTGGGAGACTGAACCCGCCTAAGGAAGAAAAACTTAAGGAATATGCGAGATATTTACGGTTAAAAAAGAGAAGCCCTGAGTGGAACACTTTTTTTGATCTGGCTGCTTTAAGCTCGGGGAAATTACCTATTAGAATGACAGATAAGAGAGTGGCAGCGAAACTCCCACTTCTTTTTAGAACCATAGAAGGCAAAAAATTATCACCGGATAAGATGGACAAGCTGATTCAGCTAATTAAGGAGTCATGAGTGCCTGACCTTCCATCACCACCGTATTTGCCCTCTCAGAAAGTCCAAATAAGGGCTAAAGCTTTTTTTAAAAAATACAACCCGAAAGACGAAATACCCGTCCCCATTGAACGAATCGTTGATGTGCAATTTGGAATACTGATTATAGGTATTCCGGGACTGTTAAAACAGGTAGATACAGACGGTTTTCTATTATCAAATTTAAAGGAAATTTGGGTCGATAAGGAACTTTATGACAGAAAGCATCCTCGTTTTTTATTTACATTAGCCCATGAAATTGGCCATTACTTCCTACACAGAAAAATATATAAGCAGATTGCAATAAAGGATAGTATAACATGGAAAACCTTTCATAACTCCTTAGATGATAATAAGTTAAAATGGTATGAAATACAGGCCCACATGTTTGCTGGATTTGTTTTAGTCCCGAGAGGTCATCTTAAGAAGCGGTGCAAAATATATCTAAACAAAATAAAAAAAGCTGGTGTCAAAAATCAGACTCTTATTTTAGACAAATTACTCCGTATCTTGGCTCAAGATTTCATGGTCTCTTCAGCAGTAATAAAAAGACGTCTTAAACATGAAAAGTTACTCCCCGCTGATTTACATAAAGAGCTTCTTTTAACCTTCGAACCTAAGGTTTCTTAAACTTACCCAATTTTACATTACTTAAAACCTTACCAAAAACCATTTACTACACGAACCAAAAAATAAGCTGCATTAGAGATAAATCGAGCTATTTGGGAAATTACTTGGCGTATTCTACAGAAATTTTACGCGCTAAAAAAGAAGAGTGTTTAAAAGTGGTAGTCTCGTCGGGAAACAATGCCATAAGTCTTTGAAACTTGAAGACAAAGATAAAGCCCTGATCGGCTGAACCAATCAGGGCTTTATGCCTCTCTCCTTTTGGAATGAGAGAAAACTTACTGGTGGCCCCAACGGTCCTACTTCGCCTTTTGAATTTGAAGCAATAGCCATGGCAGGCTTCGTAGGACTCGGTTGGAAACAAACTAATAGCCCCAACCGGATTTGAACCGGTGTTTACAGGCTGAGAACCTGACGTCCTAGACCGGGCTAGACGATGGGGCCGGATTACAATATTCCTGCCTGCCGGCGAGGCAGGCTAAACTATTCTACACGATACGCACTTTTAGTCAATAAATTTATTGACCCCACCGCTTTTGCATTATATACTGTCTTCACAAAAGGCTTCGGATACATAATCGAACTATGGCTATAAAAGTGGGGATGGGTTTAGGGCTCGAGCGCGATCTGCCCGTGGCAGTCCAAAATGCGGTCAGACAAGCTAAAGCCCAAATCCAGCCCAATAAAATCCATCTGGCGGTTGTCTTTAGCACCGTAGAGTTTGCCAAGGCGCAGGTGATCAAGACCCTTTACGCGCTTCTGGGCCAGGTCCGGATCGTCGGGGCCAGCAGCCTGGGCCTGATCACGAATCAGGGAATCTTCAGACACGGCTTAGCCATCATGCTCTTAAGTCTTCCAGAAAGCACCTTTTGCAATACGGCCTTCGTTCAGGAAGTCAGCGCCAAGTCCTCTACCAGCGCAGGAGAAGAGCTGGGCGAAAAGCTGCTCGCTGGTTTTAAAAACCACCAGCGGGATTTCAGTCTCCTATTTTCGGATGGACTCATACGGGACGGATCTGGTTTCCTTTATGGCCTTAAAGAAAGACTGGGTTGGAGCTTCCCCTTGGCCGGCGCCTGCGCCTCAGACAACTTTGAGTTTAAGAAAACCTATGTGTTTTTTAACGAGCAGGCCTCAAGCGACGCTGCCTGCGGCATTCTTTGGGGCGGTAGAATGAATTTCGGATTGGGTATCAAGCATGGCTGGAAGGCCCTGGGGCAACCGCGCACCGTGACAAAGGCTAGCGGTAATACCGTCTATGAAATAGACGGGAAGGCTGCCGTCTCCCTTTATAAGGACTATTTCGATTACGATATCTACAGGCTGAGAAACGAATTGAGGCGCCTCTCTATCATGTATCCCATCGGTATGTATCTAGAAGGAGAGCAGGAATGTCTCTTGAGAAACGTAGTGTCTTTGGAAAACGACACGGCCCTGGTCTGCCAGGGGCATATCTTGGAAGGGAGCGTCATCCGGCTGATGATCGGTACCAAGGAATCCTGTCTGGCTGCAACCCAAGAGGCTCTCGATGAGGCCAAAACCAACCTCTTGGGGAAACATGCGGATTTTGTCTTTGTCTTTGATTCTATTTCAAGATACATGTTATTGGGGAGAAGGGCCCAGAAAGAACTGGATATCATCAAGCAGGGATTGGGAGAAAATACCCCTATCATGGGGATGTATAGCTTAGGCGAACAGGCCCCTTTAAAGGCCGTCAATTTTCATGGAAGAGTTTATTTTCATAATCAGACAATCTCGATTTTAGGGATGGGGGGCTGACACGCGATGACCTCCACGGAAATCTTCATGAGTCTGCTGGGTTTTAGCGGCATCACCTTAAGCATCGTGCTTGCCATTTTGCTCCTTTACAAAATGGAAAAGATCAAGCTCCTCGAGCAAGCCGTTGGGAAGCTTAAGACTTCTTTGAATGAAATGGATGAACAAGCCAAGCTGATCGTGCGCACGGATATGGAGCTGAACAAGGCCCAGGAGGAACTCGATAAAAAAATCGTCGGTCTTTATGCCCTCCAAAAATTATCCCGTTCCATCAGCACGACCTTGGAGGAAAATCTAATCTTCGAAATGATCGACGCTTCCGTCATAGAAGAGCTCGGCTTTGAAAAGGCGTGTTGTTTCTTGTTTAACGCGGACTTGAATCAATTTCTCCTCCAACTGAATATCGGTTATTCGCGGGAACAAATCGAAGGGATCAAAAAGATGGTCGCCTTAGACAAAGGCCGGTATCTGGACCTTATCAAAGAAGAGTCCACGACTTCCTCCATATCGCTCACCACAGATCCTGAGTTTAGGGAAAAAGTGGGTAAGGTCTTTGGCGTGGCCTCCTTTATCGCCTCACCGCTTCTGCCTAAAGAGGGACACAAAGGATTTTTCGTTGCAGGCACGCTGAGCCGGGGCACCCTCATCAGCGAAGGAGATGAAGAACTCATCACCATTTTAGCCAACCAGCTCGGCCAGGCCCTGGAGAACGCCCGACTGTTTGAAAAGACTTGGCGGGCCCATCAGGAGCTGGAGAAAAAGGTCGAAGAAAGAACCCGGGAGCTCAGCCAGGCGTTAGAAGAAGTCAAAATGATCAGCCGCCGCAAAACGGATTTTGTTTCCAGCGTCACGCATGAACTCAGGACTCCTCTGACCTCTATCAAGGGATATGCAGCGATACTGCTTTCGGAGAAATTAGGGGCCGTGCCTCCTCCTTTAAAGGAGCGCCTGGAGAAGATTAACCGGCATAGTGACGAATTAGCGCAGTTCGTCAATGACCTTCTGGATATCTCACGCATAGAATCAGGCCGGGTGTCCATGGAACAGAAACCGCATGACCTCAAATCCATTATGGAAGAGGCCATGGATCTTTTATCTGATCTCATTAAAGAAAAACAGATCGGGTTTTCTTATAACATACCCCAGGAAGCCCAATCTGTCTATGTGGACCGCAGCCAGATCAAGCGCGTCCTGATCAACCTGATCCATAACGCCATCAAATTTACGCCAAGTGATGGTAAAATCACGGTCTCTTGCACAAACATCGACCATGAAGTCCGGATAGATGTCCAAGACTCAGGGTACGGAATCCCCGATTCCTCAGCTGACAAGATCTTTGAGGAGTTCTACCGCGTGGATAACCCTATCAACCAACAGGTCAAGGGCTCGGGGCTAGGCTTGGCGTTGGTCAAAAATATTATTGAGGCCCATAAAGGAAAAATTTGGGTCAAAAGCAAGCTGGGAAACGGCTCGACCTTTAGTTTTACGCTGCCCAAACCCATACAATAAGGAGCGTCTTTATGTCAATCAAGATACTTGTGGCGGACGATGACCCGGATATCCGGGATATCCTCAAATTGACCCTTTCAGAAGAAAATTACGAGGTCATCGAAGCCGGTGACGGAGAAGAGGCCATTAAAATTATTCGGACCAAAACCCCGGACCTGGTGCTGGTGGATTACCGCATGCCCAAGATGGATGGCCGGGAAGTCTGCCGCCAGATTAAAAGCGATATTCTGCTGGCGCACCTACCTATTATCATGGTCACCGGTAGCGGCGACGTGACGGACAAGGTCGGCGGTATTGATTCAGGCGCAGATGATTACATCGTCAAGCCTTTTGAGCCCAAAGAACTGCTAGCGCGCATCCGCATGATCATCCGGCGCACTAAAAGAGACCTGGAGGCCAACCCCTTAACGCGCCTGCCCGGCAATGTCTCCATCATTAATGAGCTCCAGGAACGCCTAAGTAACAAATCCTTGTTTGCCGTTTGTTATATAGATCTTGACAAATTCAAGGCCTATAACGATAAGTACGGATTTGAACATGGGGATGAAGTGATCCGGGAGAGCGCGCGTATCTTGATCCGCACCACAAGAGAACTCGGCCAGCCTCATGATTTTATCGGCCATGTCGGAGGAGATGACTTTGTGATTGTGACAACGCCTGAGGCCGTGGACCCTATATGCAAAAAAGTCATCGCGGATTTTGAGGCGGCTTCCCCTTCTTTTTATAACGAATCGGATAAGAGGGCCGGCTATATCGTGGCCCTGGACCGTAAAGGGGAAGAGCAAAAAGTACCGCTTCTCTCCATTTCCATCGGTGTGGTGACCAATCAATTCAGGAAAATTGAACACGTGGCGCAAATAGGTGAGATCGGTGCTGAGTTAAAGGCCCTGGCCAAGAGCCTGGAAAGAAGCAACTACATCAAAGACAAGCGCAAAAGAGACGCATGAAGTTTTTTACTCCTTGCGCTCTAGCGCGAGAGCGAAATCCTTAGGTCCTCGCACTCAAGTGCGAGGTAATTGGTTGGCCCTCACGCTCTAGCGTGAGGGCATAAAACAAAAATTCCGCAAGAATAAAAACTCTTGCGGAATTTTCATTTTATGCGCGAGGGGGGAGTTGAACCCCCAAGCCTTTCGGCACAAGCCCCTCATGCTTGCGTGTCTGCCATTCCACCACCCGCGCGCGTCTATAACAAATCAAGGCCCTTTAAGGCCTTGGTCCTCTGTCTTTCGAATCCGACAGCGAACGTATATCCAATTTTAACTCAGCGGACTCTTTTTCCAATTTCAGAATTTCCAATTTCAGATCATTGATTTGTTTCTTAAGGACGGTGTTATCTTGAAGTTGCAACCGCAGCTCCTCCTGCGCCAAGATCCTCAAGGCCGCAAGCTGGTTCAGCTGCCTCCTAAAAGAGTCCTTCGCTTCCTTAAGAGATTTCATTTCCATCTCCAGCTCTTTGTTTCTGGTTTCAAGTTGTGCGACGGCCTGCTGCCTCGTTAAACCTTCGCGAGAGAGCCTGGCGGAGGATTCTTTTTGCAAGACGGATAGCTGTAATCTCAAATCATCAAGCTCCTTGTTAAGAGCGCTATTCGCCTGATTCCTCTGTTTGAGGGCCTCCTGGGCGCTGGCTGTCGCTGTTTCCATCTTCTTCAACCGCATGATAAGCTCATTTCTTTTTTTCTTCATGGAATTCAGTTGACTTTCTAGCTCCTTATTCTGCAACTGAAGCGGCATATAGTCCTGACGTTTACGCTGGAATCCCTGCTTCAGCGCGTTGAGTTCTTCCTCAAGTTCTGCGTTCTTCTGCAGTATATTTTGGAAGTCGCGACCTGCATGGCTGAGTCTTTCGAGTTCTTTTTTGAGCGCAGCGTTCTCCTGAGAGACCTGCCAGAGTTGATTTTGCGCTTCTGCTTTTTGCGCTCCGGCATTATTCAGGCGAGCGCTCCATTCCTTCTTTTGTTCTTGAAGGACACTCAACTCATTTTCCAATTCTTTATTCCTCATCTGCAGCGGAATCATGGCGTCCTGTTGTTGCAATTGGGCGATTTCTGTCTTTAGGCGAGCATTCTCCTCGGAGACCTGCTTGAGATCCTCATATCTTTGCTTAAGCGATTCTTCTCTGGCGGTTAAAGCCGCCTTCCCTTCTGCCGATTCCTTATCGAGCTTGGCTATCTGCCATTTGAGGTCGTCAATTGCCTTTTTAGTAGCGGTCTCTTCCTTCGCCTTTTGCTGGAGCTTTGCGTCTCGCTCCTTGATGGCATCATCCCTCTGCGCTAACAGGTTTTTGAAATGCGCGTTTGACTCCTCGGCTTGCCGGAGGCGAACACTCTGTTTGATCCGTTCATCTTCTACCTGCGCTTTCAAGGCCTCCGTCTGACGCAGAAGGGTCGTAAGCATATTCTTCTCTTTCTTCAGAGCGTTGAGCTCCTCCGAAAAATCTTTATTTCTCTTTTCAAGCTGCGAAACACCCTGCTGTTTGGATTCAGCCTCCTGTTTCAGCTTTTCCATTTCCTTTTTAAGATCTGCGCTCTCCTGGGATTTTTGCTGGATCTGGGCATACTTAAGTTTTAGCAGTTCTTCCCTTTCCGCAATCTGAGATTGGAAATAACGGGATTGCGTCTGTGTCTCTTTTAGAAGAGCCCCCTGCTTGGCGAGTTCATCCTGCGCCTTTGTGTTTAAAGACTGCCATTGGTTCAGTTGAGCACTCAGTGCGCTATTAGCTTCTCTGGAGGAATTCAACTCGGCCTCCAAATTGGCATACTTATTCTCAAACTGTACAACGCTCTGCTGTTTAGATTCAACCTCCTGTTTCCATCTGTCGGTTTCTTTCTTGAGGCTGGCATAATCCTGCAACTGCGTTTTAAGTTCTGCGTATTTCTGCTCAAGCAACGCATCCTTATTGCTTAATTGGCTTTTGAGACCAGCGACCGTATCTCCTGCTTCCTTTAGGAGGGCTTTCTGTTTGGCGAGCTCATCCTGGAGTTGATTTCTTAAGGCTTCCTCTTGATTGAGTTGCAAGGTCAAAGCGCTCTTTTCCTCTCTCAATGAGGCCATCTTGGCTTCCAAGTCTGCCTGCCTGTTCACAAACTGCGCAACCTCCTGCTGCCTGCGGCTGCTTTCTTGAGCGGATCTTGCCATCTCATTTTTGAGGTCAGCGCACTCCTGGGATTTATTCCGAAGCTGCTCCTGCAATTGAGTCCTTAGCGTCTCCAGCTTGTTGGATTGATCGATGAGTGCATTCCTTTGTTCTGCGAGGGAAGACAGTTGTGTTTCCAAGTCCTTATTCCTGCTCTCGAGCTGCGTATAGGCTTCTTGCTGGCGCTCCCTTTCCTGAGAGACTCTGCTGAGTGCTGAGTCTTTCTGGGAGAGCTGGGCTGTCAGAGAAGATAACTGCTCGCTGATTTTGGCCTGCTGGGCATTTAACTGCTTGATGGTGGCTTCCCGCTCTGCGAGGGCTGCTGCCTGCTCTGCCTTAAGGGAATCAAATTCCTTAGTTCTTAGCCCCAGCACTTTTAATTCATCGTCCTTTTGTGTCCAGGCCTGGGCCTGGCTTTCGATTTTATCCCGCAAAGAATCGATATAGGTATTCTGTTGTAAGAGGTCTTTCTGGGCCTTGGCCAAAATGGCCTCCAAGGAAACCTTCTCTTCTTTAAGCTTGTTGTATTCACTGGTCCTTAATTCCTGTTCTCGGACCAATTCCTCTATTTTTTTTTTGAACAATGCAATACTGGCAGCATCTTCCCGGGCCAGCCTTGACTCATTAACCGCAAGGCTTAGCTCTTGGGAAACCTTGGCCAGGTTGTTCTGGGCCGCCAGGTAGCGTGCGGCCTCAACCTGTTTTTGCTGCAGGGCCACCTGTAAATCCTTATTCAACTGCTCTATTTTCTTGAGGGACCTCTCCAGCTCTTTTTTGGTGAACTCAAGCAGCCGAGCCTCCTGCGTGATGTCTGCCTCTTTTTTTGCGGAGACGGAGGGTCGCGCCGGATGCAGTAATTTATCTTTGATGCGCGGAAGAAAAAATCCCGCTCCGACGGCCAAAAGACACCAAATTAAAACTTTCACCCAGATCTTCATTTTGTCGCATCCTGATTAGATACGCCCGGAGATAAAAAGCACCTTGCGAGGGAACCCATCAAATTCCTTTGCGCTCAGACGCACAGGAACGCCTTTCGGCCGAAAAATTTATTTGGTTTTATTCTATCACAGCCCCTACAAATAACAACAGGATTTTAAGCAAGCCCAGATTCAAAAAAAGGCCCTGATGATAATTTCGCATCAAGGCCTTTTTTGACTGTCTACTTTGGACGAATTTCGCAAGGGGTCGTATACAAAAAGATGAAAAAAGTTTATAAAGAGCTACGGATGCCTCTTTTAAAAACCATACAACAACCACCGACTCAAACGGTATCCTACCCCCCAACTTACAAAAAGGACAAACCAGGGGAGAAGAAGAGATGGGGAAAATAAAACAGATAAATATCTGATAAGCCAAAACCAGACATAGACACTTAAAACAGATGTCTGTTTTGGTTTAAACACGCAGGTCAGCATATCATATCTTCGCCAATTAAAAGAAAGAATCCTGTTTTCTTTCTTGAGGCGGTCAAATAAATCTGTTCCTGGAAAGGGCGTCAAAACCAACAAGTAAATATGCCAAATTCTGGATCGTATCAGAAACCATAATAATTTCAAATAATCAAAATGACTATAGTGGTCTAGCCCGATGATAAAAGAACCAAAAATCTTTATCCCGCGGGCCTTAATATTCTTAATGGCGATTTTGGAGTCCTCTGCCGAATGCATCTGCTTTAAAGATGTCTTAGGATAATCTTTGGGGTATATCGTCTCAAAACCAATCAAAAGCCCTCTACATCCGCTAGACTTAGCCAGCCTTAAAGCTTCCTCATCAAAACCAATGTCAATCGAAGAATTAGCTGACCAGGAGACACCAAGGGGAATCATTGCTTTAAAAAGTTCTTTTGCATAACGGGGGCTCGAATAAATGTTATCGCATCGAAATATCACCTGTGGCCTGTGAATAAAAAAGTTCCTTTTAGCCTTTTTAATCCTCTTAATGAGTTCGACGACTTGCTCGACCTTTATGAAACGCAGCCATTGTGAAATACGCACACAGAAATCGCAACGATATTTGCACCCGCGAGCAATATGAACACCTGCCAGGCTAAGGACGCGCGGATCCATATGCAGGAAATAATCATAAACGGGAGTAAAAAAATCTTCCAGCGGTTCACCTTTGTATATTTCTTGCATTCGGCCGTTTTCAAAATCTTTAATGACCTGACTCCAGACCGACTCTGCCTCGCCGATAACAACGCTATCTGCGTAAGCACGCGCTTCATCTGAAAAAACAGTTACGTGGGGACCTCCCAAAACCACCTGAGATCCTGCTTGCCGGAATTTAGCCGCAAGCCGGTAGGCTTCAAGAACGGTGGAAGTCAAACAGCTAATTCCAACGAGTTTTTTCCCGGTAAAATCTCTTTCAGACCAAAACTGTTTTTGATTAATAATTCTAACCTTATAATCCCGGGGGGTTAGAGCGGCGAGCGTAAGCAAAGAACACGAAACGGGATTGCCTGTACCCATCCTCTGGATAATATTAAAAAAAAGATGGGAGAGGCGGGGGTTAACGATAGGATTAATGAGGATGAGTTCTTTCTCGATTGTGGACGTCATGGAAGGTTGAATTTATGTGCTTTTAAAGAACTGCCCCCTGTGGATTCGAACCACAACAGCCAGGTCCAGAGCCTGGAGGCCTACCGTTAGCCGAGAGGGCAATTTAATTATAGTTTCTAAAATCTATTAATTCTTTAAACCTGTAAACTTCTTTTTTTTTCGCTAAGCGTACATAATTAGTCCCGAGCTGAGGATTAAAACCAATCCGCGCTAAGATATTATAGGTATCCCTTCTTAATCTTACACAATTATTTTTGAACTCAATAACTCTTGTGTAATTATCTCTGTCTTCATGGAAACAGCCATCCGTTTCAAATAATCCCTTTAAGCATTTAATGATATATTTCTTTTTAAAGGAAATCCAATGAGGTATTCCAATATTATTCGAAATTTTGTTTCCACAAGGCAGTCCTAATCTCTTGCTGATTTTGCATTGATACAAATATACGACAGTCGCATTCTCGTTTTTCCGTTTAATTACCGATGGGGTTTTATGAAAGATTTTCTTGATAAGGCTACAAATCCATCGTATATAACTGACATCTTTTGAATTGCAAATTATCCGTAGACTCTCGGTTCTTAGATGTTTATATAAGCTACCATCTCCCAAAACTATACCAATCAATTCTGCCAGCTCTTCATCTCTCGATAGCTGTTTATATTGAGTTGTTTGTTGCCTCCTTTTTTCTCTTTGCCATTTAGTAAAATTCCATTTTTTCTTTTTCCTTAACGAGTTAGACAGCTTTAGTAGGCTTCGGTTAGTTTCCTTTGTTTCGCCCTTACTCCATGGCATCGGCCCAATATTTACTCCTGGAAAGTGTCGCATAAATTCAGGAAAATGCATCTTATGTTTATACCATAAGTGTGTTTCTGTTATTCTCCCTAATTTTTGATTACAAAGATTACATTTGACCATAAGAATGTCCTACCATTAAACGACAGAATCAATGATGGTTTATTATATACCTAGCTTTTTGTTCTTGCAATAATAATGATAGCGTTTCAAGTACTCAAAGGTTTATAAGCCATCTTGCCAAACGTAAGATTCGTGCTATAATTTCAGTTAAGGACGATGGAGACCAAAATGGAAGGCAAAAAAGTCAGATTGCTCATCGTGGATGATGAGCCGGAGGTCGGCAATCTCCTGAAGCATTATCTTTCGGCAAGGGAATACGAAGTCACCGTCACGTTCAGCGGAGAAGGGGCTTTAAAGATTCTGGAAAAACAACCGATGGATCTGATTTTGCTTGATATCTTGATGCACGGGATGAGCGGAGAGAAAGTGGCTAAGATTGTTAAAGAAAAGTATCCCGATATAAAAATTGTTGTGGTTACGGCCTTCCCGCACCTGGCGGAGAAAATAGCCCGAGAGGTGGAGCTGGCGGGTTGTTTTATTAAACCCGAAGGTATTGAAGACATCTATCAAAAGCTCCAGAAAATCTCCCTTTAATCACCCAGCAATTTTTTGAAGAGAACCGCGACTTCTCCAAACCTTCTGTGCAATTCTCTCTTTTCTTCTTTGAGTATTTCAATCTCCCCTTCTTCGGTTGGCACTTCAGGGGCTTGCGAAAATAAGGTATCCATCTTTTCTATTAATTTCTGCTTTCCCTCTTTCGAGATTTTAGAAATTACTTGTTTCATCTCTTGGCTCTCAAGCGATAAGAAAAGCGCATCC
>JAZDOJ010000051.1:0-10739 GCA_043798795.1 Candidatus Omnitrophota bacterium | reverse complement strand
GACAACGTAGGATAAAAATCTTTAAGGGCTTTGCGCAAGGCATTATCCAGGGCATTCACCGGGCCGTCTCCTTCGGCAGCGGTGTGCTCCTTGATTCCCTTTACCTTTAGTTTAATAATTGCCTCTGACGTAATCTTTTTGTCCGAGACCTTTTCGATAACGACCCGAAAACCCTCTAATTCAAAGAACCTCTTAAATTTCTTAAGGGCTCTTTTCATCAACAACTCAAAAGATGCCTCCGCAGCTTCAAAATGAAAACCCTGATGCTCCAGGTTCTGGACCAGCTTCAAAATTTTCTTTGTTTTAGGATCCTCTTTTCTTAAGTCCAGTTCCAGGTCTTTGGCGCGCAGCAGCACTCCCGTCTTGCCTGCTAGTTCTGAGACGAGGATACGGCGCCTGTTGCCAACAAGATGCGGTTCGATATGTTCGTACGTCTTAGGATTTTTCATCACCGCATTGATATGCACCCCGCCTTTATGAGCGAAGGCCGATGACCCTGTGTAAGGCTGATCGTTCCTCTGTCTCATGTTGCTGATCTCGCTTACAAAATGCGAAGCGTGCGTGAGCTGCTTTACCTGTTCTTCGCTAACGCAAGGCATTCCCAATTTTATCCTTAAATTGGCGATGATGGGAACCATATCCGCATTACCGCAACGCTCCCCATAACCGTTAATCGTACCATGGACCATATCCGCACCTGCCTCAATAGCCGCAATGGAATTAGCGACGGCAAGCCCTGCGTCATTATGGCAGTGGATGCCTAAATGCACCTTGATCTCAGGACGGATTTCTGAAACGACCCTGGAAACCTGCGAAGTCAGGCTCCCTCCGTTGGTATCGCAGAGAATGATGGCCTTGGCCCCGGAAGTTTGAGCCATCAGCAAACACCTCAGGCTGTAATCCTTGTTGGCCTGATAGGCATCGAAAAAATGCTCGGCATCATAAAATACAATCAAGCCTCGGGAGACCAAAAAGCTGACCGTATCCTTGATCATGTTCAAATTTTCATCCAGCGTGGTCTTTAGGACATCCGTGATGTGCAAATCCCAGGTTTTTCCAAAGACCGTTACAATCTTGGCCTTAGACTTCAGAAGCGCTTTAAGATTGGGGTCCTGATATGCTTTGGTGTGGGGTTTACGCGTCGAGCCGAAAGCCACCAGTTGGCTTGTTTTAAGACGGGCCTTGGACATCTTCAAATAAAACTCCATATCCTTAGGATTCGAACCCGGCCAGCCGCCTTCGATGTAATGAATCCCCAACTTATCCAATTCCCTTGCGATAAGGACCTTGTCCATCACGGAATAAGAGATACCTTCTCCCTGAGAGCCGTCGCGTAATGTCGTATCGTATAGTTTAACTTCGGTCATTTTAGTCTCCTCACCCCTTTTACTTCTTGGCTAAACCAAACTTTGCATGCAAAGCCCGTACGGCCGTCTCTGCAAACTTTTTCTGGATGATACAGGAAATGCTGATATCGGACGTAGAGATCATCTCGATATTGATTTTATGATCTGCCAGCACCTCAAACATCTTGGCCGCCACCCCAGGATGAGATTTCATGCCCACGCCCACGATCGAGACCCTGGCGATATCCTCATCCACCCACACATCCCCGGCCTGGATACGGCGCGCCACGAGTCTGGTGGCCCTGGCGGTCTTCCCGACTTCCGCCTTATGGACGGTAAAAGAGATATCGGTCTTGCGGGTGTGGCTGACATTCTGCACGATCATATCGACATTCAGGCCCTTTTTGGATAATTCTGTGAAAATCTTAGCCGCCACTCCGGGCCGATCCGGGACATCTCCTATCGTGATTTTGGCCTCATTCTTATTAATGGTTACGCCGCTCACCATAACGTCTTCCATCTTTTTTGCCTCCTTCATGATTCGGGTCCCGGTCTTCTCAAGAAACGAGGAACGCACGTGTATCGGCACGTTAAATTTTTTGGCGACTTCAATGGAGCGGGCCTGCATGACCTGGGCACCCAATGAAGCCATCTCCAGCATCTCATCGTACGTCATCCTTTTTATCTTTCGGGCCCGTGGCTCAATACGCGGATCTGTCGTGAAAATGCCGGCCACGTCCGTATAGATTTCGCACTCGCGCGCGCCCAATTCTTTAGCCAAGGCCACAGCCGTTAAATCTGAACCACCCCTTCCCAAAGTCGTAATATCCTGCTTTATAGTCACTCCCTGGAATCCCGCCACAATAACGATACGGCCCCGCCTTAATTCCTCTTTTATCTTTTCGGTATTTATCTTTATAATCCTGGCACGTGTGTGGCTGGTATCGGTGATGATGCCAACCTGGGCGCCGGTGAAGGATATAGCTTCTTCGCCGAGCTTATGGATGGCCATGGCTAAAAGCGCCACGGATATCTGTTCTCCCGTAGACAAAAGCATATCCATCTCCCGCTCGGAAGGACGGGTATGGATCTTATTGGCGAGCGCGATAAGCTCATCTGTCGTATCCCCCAAAGCGGAAACCACGACCACCAGGTCAAAACCTTTTTTTCGATAAGCCACCACGCGCCTGGCGACATTCTGAATCTTTTCAACGTTCGCCACAGAAGTTCCGCCGAATTTCTGAACAATCAAACCTCTATGCATGCCTTTTTTCTCCCCCTTATTTTCGGTAACACTTCTAAAACCATAAAAACGGCCAATAGGATCAAAAGAACCGATATCGCACAAAGCAGAATATCTCTGTTTTTAAAATATTGTACGGCCTGAAGTCCCAAAGCTGCAACTGTCGTGATGAGCATAAAAAAACTCGGCCACAAAGTCATGCCCACGGGTTTTTTACGGGATAAAAGCCAGCAGCTCAAGACGAACAAGGCCAGGGCCGCAACCAGCTGATTGCTGGCCCCAAAAACAGGCCAGATCTTCTGCCATTTGCCGCTAAAGGCAAGGCCCGCACTTACGGCGACAATGATCATCGTAGCCAAATAACGGTTTTTTATTGAAATGAGTTCCTGCGTCAGGTAGCGCGCAATCCGGGTGGCTGTATCCAGCGTCGTAAGGATAAAGGCATTTAAGATAGTTATCGCAACAAAGGGACCATAACCGCCTAAAATCTTCTTACTCATCAAGCCGTACCCTTTGGCGTAGAGACCGATGGGGCCTAAATTCTTTAGGCCTGCCTGGAAATTTTCTCCCTTCTTAAACAAGATGGCACAGGACAGGATGGCTAAGAGCGCGACCGCTCCCTCTGCGACCATAGCGCCATAACCTATTCTTTTGGCATGACGCTCATTGGCCAGTTGTTTTGACGTGGTGCCGCTGGCAATGAGGGAATGGAACCCCGAAGTAGCGCCGCAGGCGACCGTCACAAAAAGCATGGGCCAAAGATAACTCTCACCCGACGACCAGGCATGAAAATAAGGCATGGTGATCGTGGGCCTGGTTAAGAACAGACCGATATAGCCCAGTCCGGCTCCGAAAAACAGCAGGAAGCCCGAAAGGTAATCGCGCGGCTGCAAGAGAATATTGACCGGCAATATGGAAGCCATAAAACTATAAATGAACAAAATGACCAGCCAGATAGGAACGCTAGAGTGCACAGGAATTACATGGCCCAAAAGAATCAGTCCCAAAAGCATCAAGAGACCCAATGCAGTCGTCAAGATACTGTTCGTGCGTAAATGATACAAGAGATAACCGATCACCATCGCCGTAGGTATCAACCCTAAAGAGGGAATCACGATTTTAGGTTCTTTGACGAACGTATCCGCACATAGATAGGCAAATACGGCAATGACCAGAATCAGGGCAAGCCATACAAACAATGAAAAAATGACCTTGGCGCGTTTTGAGATCGTCTGACCTGCGATATCCGCAATGGTCGAACCACCCTCTCTGACAGAGATGATCAGAGAACCGAAATCATGGATCCCGCCGATGAAGATCGTGCCGATGATCACCCAGAGCACGGCCGGAAACCACCCCCAGAGTATAACGGCGATGACCGGGCCGATGATGGGGCCGGCGCCGGCAATAGAGCTGAAATGGTGTCCGAATAAAACCAGCCAATTCCTGGCCGGGATATAATCCACGCTGTCAAATTTCGCGTAAGCCGGCGTTGACCTTTTAGGATCTATGCCAACCAGGGCCTCAAACTTCCGCGCATAAAAGCGGTAAGCCCAAGTAAATAATACCAGCGATACAATAACGATGATGAGCGAATTCATCCTTTTAAGAAAAAGTCCATCAGCTCATGCCCTTTATCAAAATAAAGGTCGGATTTCAGGGCTTCCTTTTCGCTGTAATTCTGGAACTCCCGAGGCTCAATACCTGTACCATAGAGGCCAAAAAGCACCTTGTCCCGGGTATGCGTCTTTACGGCAATCGGCGTGGCATGGTCTGGCATAACCAAAATTCTAAAATCCTTTTTATCCCTGAACGCCTCCATCAGGGTGCCCACAACATGCTGATCGAACCTCTCGATAGCCGTTATTTTCTCCCTCAGGTCTCCGTTGTGGCCTGCCTCATCAGGCGCCTCAACGTGCACAAAAACAAAATCATTTTTCTGCAAACTCTCAACGGCCGCCTTTGCCTTTCCTTCGTAATCGGTATCATAATAACCTGTAGCTCCTGGAACATTTATCACCTCAAGCCCCAGCACCTTGCCCAGCCCCTTGATCAAATCCACGGCAGAAATAACGCTTCCTTTAAGGCCGTATCGATCCGCAAATTTAGGCATGGAAGGCTTGCGGCCCTGGCCCCAAAGCCAAATCATATTGG
Organism: Candidatus Omnitrophota bacterium; assembly: GCA_043798795.1. GTDB lineage: Bacteria > Omnitrophota > Gorgyraeia > Gygaellales > Profunditerraquicolaceae > JBDRKE01. The sequence continues at coordinate 5,996 of JAZDOJ010000051.1, read as the reverse complement.
CGGGGCTTTCTTTCAAGTCGATTCTGACCAAATTGATCTCATGCCGCTCTAAGATCTTTCGCGAATCTTCCATTAACTTGATAATGATTTCCGCGCCTTCTCCTTTGGGGAAATTCTTACGGATAGGCTGGCCCACGATATCATGCGGAGGTTTACACATCAGTTTCTCCAGATGCTCTCTTATCCCCTGCCTGACCAATAGGAGATGTCTGTAACTAACGCCCGCATAAAATTTAAAACGTTCTGTCCCGAGACCCTGGTCTATAGATTTTATGATGATCGAGGCCTCTTTTGAGCTGATATGTCCGGCGCTGTAGTCTGTGAGAGAATCTGCCGAAGCGGTGACCAGGTTACAGCGAAAGACGACGTCTTCCTCTTGCAAATCGATACCTAAATTAGCAGCCTCTAGAGGACCCCTGCCCGTATAATACGTATCAGGGTCATAGCCGAAAATGGTTATATGGGCAACATCCGAGCCGGGGATCGCCTTATCCGGTATGGTCTTGATCCTACCCAACAGGCCCTTCTGGGCAATAAAATCCATATACGGGGTGCGGGCTACTTCCAGGGGTGTACGCTGCCCTAATTCTTCTATAGGGTAATCCGCCATACCATCCCCGACTAAGACAATGTATTTCATCCCTTTTCCCTCTCTCTAAGGAATCCCTTTAATAAGATTATCGATGAGCTCCCTGCGGGAATGATTTCCTCTTGAGACCCCTGTCCTACTTACGATCCAGGCACGATAGGGATAGGGGCCGAGGTTCGCCACCACACAATCGCAACCAGAGTCTCTCATCAGCGACCTCGCCTGTTGAATCAGGCGCATCTTGGGGCCCTGAGGCAAAAATTTGAAACCGACCAAAAAAACCTTTCTATCCCAACGCTTAATCGAATTTATTATTTTGTCTGTTGGCACAAGCGCCAGTTGCCAACGGCTTAGGCCTGATTTTACCTTTTGTTCGTAAAACTCCTTAGGCCTGTAATCTGAAACAGCGGCCGCATGAAAGACATAATCAAAATGTCTTTTTTTTAATTCATCTTTAACCAGGCACTCAAGCTCGTCGAAAAAACGAAAACGCAAGACGCTGATCTTTTTTTGAAAAAAAGCTATTTCTACGGGGCCTAGCACAAGATGCACTTTTGCGCCCAGACGCTGCAAACTTTGCGCAAGCAACATTCCGGTTTCACCTGTCGCGGTATTGCTGATAACCCTGACGCGATCTATGGCGACCCACGTAGGCCCGGCTGTGATCAGGACTCGTTTATTTTTAAAACTCATGATTCAACGTCAATATCCTATTTCGCTCAACACAGCCCGGAGATTCGCCTTGATCACCTTAGGTTCCTTAAGCGTTTTAATCGCCCTGTCGGGGTCTTTCAGGCCATGCCCTGTTAAAATGCAGACGATCGTGTTTTTGCTTTTATCGGATTGGAAGTTAGTCTTAAAAAAACCAAATTCCAGCAGCTTCAGGAATCCAGCGACAGAGGCTGCTGAGGCAGGCTCGACAAAAAGACCTTCTTTTTCCGCCAATAACTTGTAGGCCGCAAGGATCTCCTCGTCCGAGACTATATCAATAAGCCCCTTGGATTCATCGCGCGCCTCCAGCGCCTGCTTCCAGCTGGCCGGATTTCCGATACGGATAGCCGTAGCCAAAGTCTGCGGATTTTCTATCGGATGGCCTTTAACGATGGGAGCCGCACCCTCAGCCTGGAACCCGCACATCCGGGGCAAACCCTTGATCTTATTCAGACGCCTGTATTCCTTATAACCCTTCCAATAGGCCGTGATATTACCCGCGTTTCCGACAGGCATCACCTGGAAATCCGGCGCCTCTTGCAACGCATCGCAGATTTCAAAACTGGCTGTCTTCTGGCCCTCGATACGGTAGGGATTCAGGGAATTAACCAGTTCAATGGGGAATTTATCGGTGATCTCCCGGGCTAATTTTAACGCATCATCAAAGTTTCCGTCGATGGCCAGGACTTGCGCGCCATGGATAAGCGCCTGGCTTAATTTACCCAAGGCAATGGCACCGCTAGGAATCAACACGATACATTTCATACCAGCTTTGGCCGCGTAGGCAGCGGCTGAGGCAGACGTATTACCCGTAGAAGCGCACATAACCGCCGTTGCTCCCTCTTCACGGGCTTTAGAGATCGCCACGGTCATGCCTCTGTCTTTAAAAGAACCTGTGGGATTGAGACCCTCAAACTTAAGATAAACCTCAAAATTCTTTCCAGCCAACTCGCTTAGATTGCAGGAAAACAACAGGGGAGTGTTTCCTTCTTTGAGCGTCACAATGGGGGTTTTCTCTGTTACGGGAAGATACTCCCTGTATCTTTCTATAACCCCGTTGTAATTTGTGATCTCTGATTTGGAATTTGAAATTTCCATTATGAGGGCTCCTCTATTCTTATCGCCACGGACGCCTCCTTTATCACATCTAAACGATCGATCATCTTCAGGGCGCTGCGCAGATCCCTTTCTTTCGCCTCGTGAATCACCATGACGATGGGAACAACCTGTGTTTTCCTTCTGGCTTTCTGAGTCACGGAAGCAATGCTGATACCGAATTTGGCGAGGATCCCGGAAATCTTGGCCAGGACGCCGGGCTTATCAAGCGCCATGAAACGGATGTAGGAACGGCTCTCAAATTCATCCACCTTTCGTAACCTTCTTATAGATTTGTCAACGATGTTAGTTAAGGTCGGACGGAAAAGACCGGCTTTTATATCCTGGATGAGATCCACGACATCAGCGACCACAGCACTGGCTGCGGATAACTGGCCTGCGCCCGGGCCGCAAAAAAGGAGGTCCCCTGCCAGGTCGCTGGATACATAGATCGCATTGTTGACACCTGAAACGGAAGAAAGCAGATGGCTGGAGGCGATCAACGTAGGATGCACCCTGACCTCTAACTCATCCCCCTCCTTCTTGGCGATAGCTAATAATTTGATCTGAAATCCCAGCTCTGCTGCATATTCCACGTCCGCTAACGATATGCGGGAAATGCCTTCAACAAATACCTCCTCCAAAGAGATGTGTTTGCCAAAACAAAGATACACCAACAGTAATAATTTGTGCGCCGAATCAATACCTTCTACGTCAAGCGTAGGATCTTTTTCTGAAAAACCCTTGGCCTTGGCTTCAGCCGAAGCTTGCGCAAACGTGACATGGCGGCCTGACATCTCGGACAAGATATAGTTAGAAGTGCCGTTTAAGATACCAAAGATACTGTTAAAGCGGTTCGCGACCAGCCCCTCCCGTAAGGCCTTGATGATCGGTATGCCGGCCCCTACCGAAGCCTCAAAATAAATATTCTTGCCTTTCTCTTGAGCCAAGGCAAATAATTCCTGGCCGTCACGGGCAAGCAAGGCCTTATTGGCGGTGACAACACTCTTGCCTTTCTTTAAAGACTCCATGATATACTCTTTGGCCGGGTGTATGCCGCCCATCAGTTCGATCACGATATCGATCTGAGGGTCCTGGATCAGTTCGACAGGATTACGGGTCAACAAACCTTTATCCACGGAAACGTTTCTCTTGGAGACGAGATCCTTATCGCAAATTCTTCTGACACAGACCTCCATGCCGATCTTATCCGTTAAGAATGATTTTTTTTCGCGCAAGATCTTGACCACGCCGGTACCGACATGACCGAATCCGATAAGTCCCAAATGGATCTTTCTCATAACTTATCCTTTCTTCAAATAATAGCCCACCGTCTCGCTGAGAACCTTGCGGTGTTTTTCGTCAATCCTCAAGAATTGCAATCTTGTGTCGTAGATGAGATTCTTGGTGATCTCCTTTGATTCTAATACCTTGGCTATGATGCGAATGGGGTCAGGGTCAAACGGCAACCGGATCTCCAAAGACAGATTCGTGCCTGACTTGAATTGCCTGTTGGTGGTCAGAAGCATCCCGCCGAGACTTATATTTTTTGTCTGCGATATATCTATATTATTTATTTCATCAATGACCCGGTAAGCGACAATGAACCTTCCTGCGATGCGCTCATGCTGCCTTCTATCTGATCCTGGATAATCCATCACCGACCTCCTTTTTTTCCTTAAAGAATCCTCTTGACCTATTTTCCCAAAACGATTTCTTTGATTACCTTCGAATTTAAGTCGGGGAGGTGGGACTTGAACCCACGGCCTTTTGAACCCCATTCAAACGCGCTAGCCAAACTGCGCTACTCCCCGATTTTCCATCTATTAATTGTCGGAAAATCGCACTGAGCCGGAAGTTATCTTTATGCTCCGGCGAAGTGCCTCCTTGCCTACTCCCCCTTCTTCTTGCGGGCCATCAAATCCGTGAACGCCTCAAGAGGAGGCTTACGTCTATAAAGAACATTATAAACTTCTTTGGTTATTGGCAAATCAACCTTATTTTTCAGGCCTAAGTAATAAGCCGATTTGGTTGTGGGGATGCCTTCTGCGACCATGCACATTTTACCCTGGATGTTGCGTAAAGTTCGACCCCTGCCGATCTGCACCCCTACAAACCTGTTGCGGCTATAGGGACTAACACAGGTCGTGACCAAATCTCCCAAGCCGCTTATTCCGCTAAAGGTCTCAACGTGGGCACCCATAGCGTGGCCTAATCTTGAAATTTCAGCCAATCCGCGGGAAAGAAGAGCAGCCAGCGTATTCGTGCCGAAGCCAAGGCCGTCGGAAATCCCGCAGGCAATCGCGATAATGTTTTTAAGGCTACCGCCCAGCTCTACTCCTATCATGTCCTCATTCGTATAGACTCTGAAGCGCTCCGTCATAAAGACATTCTGCAAAAATTTTTTAAGTCTTTTGTCGCGGCTGGCAATGACGGCAACGGTCGGTAGCCCCTTCGCAACTTCGCAAGCGATTGTCGGACCGGAAAGGACCGCCAGTCTCACGCGGCCTAGTTCCTCATAAATAACCTGAGACATCCTTTTCAAGGTTCCCATCTCAATGCCTTTGATGACGCTGACAAAAACCGCTTCGCGGCAGCAGGCAATGGGTTTCATCTTTTTCAAGACTCGGCGCAAGTATTGCGAAGGAATTGCAAGGACAATAACCTTTTTGCCTGAAATGGCCTGACGTAAATCTGCTGTCAGGGTTATCTTTTTGGGTATGGGAACTCCTGCCAGAAATCTGGGATTCTGCCTGTTTTTGTCCATGTAGGAAATGTAGTCAGGAAAGGCACCCCAGATGGTGACATCAAAACCTTTTCTAAACAGAAGGATCGCCAGGGTTGTACCCCAGCCTCCGTCACCTAAGACGGAGATATTAGGTCTCTTCATCCTGCTTCCCCGATAGTTCTTGCGCAAAATGTATCTTCGGATAAATATGCGTCAGGTTCTTCTCTTCGCGCGTAAGAAACTGAACGCCCACATCAAAGGATTCTCTTGCTTTACGCGCGATCCGAACGACCTTGCCGATAATGCCGTTTTGATAAACCAGGGCTCTTTTTTCCAGGTCCTCGCAGATGCTTAACGTGGCGCGGTCAAAAGAGAGCCACACAAAATCCCCGCAACTGACTTTTTCCCTTATATGGCACAACAGGCCATTCTGACTGATATTCGAGGTATAACCATCGAGCAGCATGGAAATCGTTTCTTGCCTGCAAACTTTGAATTGAAGCGGCGTCTTAAACTCTAACCTTAAGAAGTTTCTACGGTCAGGTTCCTTATAAACCTTTTTCATTTCTTATGCGCCTCTCCTTGAAATGCCTTTGATTCGATTCCCTGCAGGGCTAAGGGATGAGCCTTGTTCGTACGCATCTTGGCCAGATCCCAGGCGTAATCATAAAGATGCAACCCCTTGCTGACCGCAATGATCTCTCCGTCTTCCACCCCGATTTCATCTGCCATGTAATGTTTGACCAACTGCAGTCCACCGCAATTAGAAGGAAAGCCTCCCCAAAGGTCCCAGGAACGAAAATATAAGATAAAATGCAGTTTGCCGTAACGCACCCTCGTATCGATAAGCCTCAGGCACGGCGGGTCATCCAG
>JAZDOJ010000035.1:0-18756 GCA_043798795.1 Candidatus Omnitrophota bacterium | reverse complement strand
AGCTTCCCTTTTCCCTTAAAATAGGACCCTATCTTTTTGAACTCGGCGTAAGCAAGGTTTCGCTCCTCAAACCCCACCCGTTTTAAACCCAATGTCTTACAACTTTCGCCGATTAACTTAAAGACAGAGCCGTTCACTTTTTTAACACGGGCAATTTTCTTAAGGCTATGCCTTGCCTCTTCGGTATATCTGGAATCCGTAAAATAGATGTTCTCTTGAGGAGAAATCAATAGATAGGAATCGCGGCTGGCATGCTGGGTAAGATAAGAAATATTGGAAGCAAGGGAAACGATCAAACCGTCCAGTTTATTTTCGCGCAGTTTCACAGCAAGGTTTTTTATGCGCTGATTCATGGAGGATCAGATAAGGTCTATCAGGGCCTTGAGTCCTAGAAAATAGCTCTGGGGACCAAACCCCAGCAAGGTCCCTTTGGCCACGGGGCTTATTAAAGACTTCTGCCTGAATTCTTCGCGTGCGTAAATATTGGAAAGGTGGACTTCAACGGTTATGAGGTCGCTTGCGGCAATGGCATCCCGGATGGCGACACTCGTGTGCGTATAGGCAGCTGGGTTGATCAGCAACCCTTGATACGAATTCTTCGCCCGACCGATCCAATCCACGATCTCGCCTTCCTTATTGGACTGGACGATCTTAAGGCCGAGTTTCGCACTTTTGGCGATCTTCTTCAGTCCGTCATTAATCTGTTTGAGCGTGACACGACCGTAGACCTCAGGTTCCCTCTGTCCCAAAAGGTTCAGATTCGGACCGTGTATCACTAAGACTCTTTTCATTTTGAACTACCCTATTCTGCCTCATCAATGAGCATGATGGGGATATCGTCTCTGATGGGGTATTTCTTCCCGCACTTTTTGCAGACAATCTTCTCGTCCCTCAGCTCCACATCCCCTTTGCAGGCAGGACACGCCAAGATATCCAGAAGTTCTTTATCGATCATAAATGCCCCCTTGCTTTGTTATCCGGTCGTACTTTTCGTTTTGGAAATATATCCCATCCTCAATTCGTAAAGCATATTTTCCAAAAAAGTTGACTCCTCCTCGCTCAAATTTCCCTTTGTCTTTTCCTTAAGCATATCCAGGGTATCGATAAGAAACCTGGCCTGCGTCAGGTCTTCTTCTGTCTTGTTGGAGGAGGTATTGGGAATGTAACCCATGGCAATGGAGGCCTGAAGGGAAAGGGTGCTGATGAAGAATTTGAAATCCGGTTCGGGAGGAACGAATTTTCCGCCTTTTTCCAGCTTCTCCTTTTCCTTCTCTACGGCCTCTTTCCAGCTTTCATCAATATTCTTTTTATCTTCGTCCATTATCAACCTCGGATAATAATCCCGGCATAACCCACGACGCTCTCTGCATCGCCGGTGGCATCGGCGCTCGTCTGATACTTGATGAGGGAAGCACCATGAGCCCCCAGGCGTTTGGCTATGGTCAACATCACGACGGTTGGAGCCACCCCGCACATAGAAATCCCTAAGCTCCTGGTCTTCTCCATTAATCTATTTTCGTCAAGCTTCAGGATCGCTTCAATCGCCTCTTTGTCTTTCTTCTGTGCTTCATCCTTGGGTTCGTAATGTGTCATGTCAGAACTGGCCACGACGAGAACAGAATCCTTGCGGCCGGATTCCTCAACCGCTTGGGCAATCTCTTCCCCTACCCCTTTTAGCTCTTGAAGGTCATCGGACAAAAAGACCATAGGCACGATCAAAAAATGCGGTTTAAAGTATTGAAGGATAGGCAGCTCGACTTCTAAAGAATGTTCGTAGGCATGGGCCAGAGTGTCACTTTCCAAATATTTTGAGTCCTTTAGGATCATGCCGGCCAAATCTGCGTCTATGTCGACCTCCCCTAAAGGGGTCTGCCAGGTGCCTTGCGTCATAATGCTAAACGCAGGGCCAAAGCCCGTGTGATTGGGTCCTAGAAGGAGAACGCTATCCCTGATGGAAATGCGCGAAACAGTCTCACAGGCAACTCTTCCCGAATAAATATAGCCTGCATGAGGAAGCATGCAGGCAATGCAATCCGTCTTATCGACATGAGCGTCACACAGAGACTCTATCTGCTTTCTTATGGCCTCTTCCGTTGCCGGATAAAACTGTCCGGCGACAGAGGCCTTGCGGATTTTAACAAGCCCCATAAAACAACTTCTCCAGATACTCCCTGCCCTTCTTTATATCGGCAGCCGTTGCAGGATGGTGCGCCTCCATGACTTTGATGGTTTCTTTTTTTAGATAAGGCCTCAACCAGGAAAAATCAAAATCCCCTTGTGAAGGCGCCATGTGATCCTGGCATTTTAGGACATCGTGAAGGTGGATCCCTATCATCCTGTCTCCATAGAGCTTCAAGTAGTCTTGGTGACGAAAAAAACCCAACCTCTGCATGACCTCGGCATGGCCTGTATCATGCCAATAATAAATGTGGGAATCCTTAAACCTGTCCAAAAGAAACCCGATCTCATCCAGCAGAGGGATCTCTCTGTAGTAAAAACGAGTCTCAATCCCTAAGAAAACACCCCTCGTCTTTGCATGCTCATTCAATTCTTCTCGGCTTCTGACCGACTGATCCAGAAATGGCTTTATGGAACCCTGCCTTTGGGCCACCATAGTAGCTTTCAGGCCATCGAAGGCTGGCGTATCCTTAGCCCCTCGCCCATAGAGCTCGATCAATTCTCTTGTCCCATCCGGGATCTCCACCTTCCCGCAATGTAAGACGACGGCCCGCGCCTTCAACAGGCTGGCTGTATCAATCGTCCTTTTTGTGTAGTGGATGGCACGCTGCCTCTCTTCTTCATCAAGGGACGAAAGAGAGTAGCAGTCAGGAAGAGCCTCTTCCCTCTTGAGTCCATCGGGAATCGGACAGTAATTATGCAGGCTGACCACTCCCATCTGCATTTCCTGCAGGCGGGGCCTGATATCCCGAAGCAGTTTCTCCGTAAGATTAAAACTCAGCTCGATATCTTTAAACCCCAATCCCATTATTTCAAAGAGCAGGTCTTGGGCTCTGGGACGGGCAAGCGCATTCCAGGAAACGGAAAGAGCCAAATCCATGCTTATCTTCTTCCTTTGGCCCTCTTCCTTTTGCGTTCGCTGGGCTTCTCGTAATGCTTGCGGTCTCTGACTTCCCTTAAAATGCCCTCCTGTTCGATCTTCTTTTTGAATCGACGCAGCGCCGCTTCAAAAGACTCGTCTTTCCTGATCTCAACTTCCGGCAATCGTATCAACTCCTTTCGGTATAGGATTTTTGCTATCCCAATTTTGCGTAAGAATATATTATAGCATTGATTTACATACAGTCAAGGCTAAAGCTCTTCTGTCTTACTCGACTTCAAAGGTGATGGCGAGATTAAAGGAAAGTTGGGGGTAATCCAGCTCTTTAGGGAAAGTCGGAAAAGGACCTGCCTCTCTGATACTGCGTAAGGCCGTCTCCCTTAGATAAGGACTCAGCACAGATTTCTCCTCTATGAGCCTGAGCTCCTGGAGATGGCCGTTATTTAAGATGACGAAGGAAACCGTGACCTCACCCACCTCTTTCCCCGTGTAGCTTTGGTAAGCGGCGCGCTTGATCTTTTCGCGCACGATCTGATAATAACTCAAATACACGGGATTATTGATCTTATCTAACTCAGGAGATGGAAAGGTTATCTTCTTTTTCACGGCAAGGGTATCCGGTTTTAGGAAGGCCGGTTTGGCAAAAGAAACCTGATTAGGCTTGGGGGCCCTGATCTCCTTAAAGATGTCTGGCTTCTCGGCGTAGAGAGGAGGCAACTTCCTTTCAAGCGTGATCCTTTCGGGTAATTTCAAAAGGGGCTTTTTTTCCGGCAAGACTTTTGGTTTTGTTTCCGGCTTGGGCTCAGGGGCCGGCTTCACATAACTGACGTTGAGTTTTTTACCTTCTTTGGCACGGGGAAAAAAACTTAGGTTGGGACTCTGAAAAAAAATGACACCGTGGACAATCAGCGAAATGACTAAAGCTATCTGAAAAACTCTGTCGGAAGACATATTTTAAATCCTAAATAGCCAGTTTCAGGCGCTCCTCTCCCAGCAGGCTTTCGATATCCTCTATCAGTTTCTCAGAGGGAGCCACGTAAAGGTCTTCTCCGACCACGATATGGGCCCGAGTCTTCGTGGGTGTGTCAATATGCAAATAGATGGGCACCTGACCGTGGGACTGGGACAAAAGCTCCTTGAGGCTTTCGAATATATTCTCCCTCACCCCTGACAGATTGATGCTCATTCCCGTAATGAGCTTATAAATCTCCTCAATAGGAAACAGGTCATTGACAATGATCTTCGGCGTATCCTCTTTAAGATTGACGATGCCTTTGATCATGACCACGGTGTTCGGCTGAATATAGCGGGAAACTCTCTGGTAACTGCGTGGAAAAACCAGCGCCTCAACAACCCCCTCCAAATCTTCCAGCTTGAGGATGGCCATTTTCTCTTGTTTGGCGCGTGTGGTTGTCTGCTTGATCTTGGCGATAAAACCAACGAGCTTGACCTCCTCCTCATCCCTATGTTCGTAAAGCCTGCTTATCTGGGAGGAGGAAAAACGCTTCAGCTGCTTGGCATAGCGCGCCAGGGGGTGACCGCTGATATAAAAACCCAACATCTCTTTCTCAAAGGAAAGAAGCTGAGGCTCAGGCCATTCCTTGACCATGGGCAAAGTTTCAATGCTGCCCTTAAAACCGTTTCCAGAAAAAGATCGATCGAAAAACGAAAATTGGCCCTTGGCCTTCTCTTTCTGCTGGCGGCTGGCTGATTCCATGATGATATGCAGGCCCGCAAACATCTGGGCCCGCGTCATATGAAAACTATCCATCGCCCCGCATTTAATCAGGCTCTCCAGAACTTTACGATTGGCCAGACGCAGGTCCACTCTTTTACACAAATCATCCAGAGAAACGAATTTCCCTCCGCTGTTCTTTACCACAACCAGTGACTCGGCAGCGCCGGCACCCACATTCTTGACGGCCAATAGGCCGAAGCTAATCGTCTGTTTGTCTTTGACCTTAAACAACACGTCGCTCTCATTGATATCGGGTGGCAGGACCTTCAGGCCCATACGGGTGGCCTCGTTAACGTACTCGACAATCTTATCCGTATTGTCGCGCTCTGACGTCAGGAGCGCGGTCATAAACTCGATCGGAAAATTGGCTTTCAAATAAGCGGTGCGAAAAGAAATCATGGCATAGGCGGTTGAATGGGATTTATTAAAGCCGTAACCAGAGAAATATTCGATCAAGTCAAAAATCTTGTTAGCAACGGATGCACTCACCTCATTCTTGGCGCACCCTGAGACAAAATGGTTTCTCTCTTTCTCCATGACCTCCGGGATCTTCTTGCTCATGGCCCGTCGCAGCAGATCGGCCTGAGCCAGGGTAAACCCTGCCACTTCAGAGGCAATCTGCATGATCTGCTCCTGATAAACGATGATGCCGTAGGTCTCCTTTAAAATCCCCTCCAGTTTCTTATGGTCATATTTCAGGCCCACGCGTCCGTGTTTACGCTGCATAAAATCATCCAACATGCCGGAACCGATCGGGCCTGGCCTGTAAAGGGCCAACAACGCCACGAGGTCTTCAAATCGGCTGGGTTGCAGTTTTTTCAACAGGTCGCGCATCCCCGTGCTTTCCACCTGGAACACGCCGATGGTCTGAGCCGAGGCTAAGAGTTTATACGTCTTTGGGTCATCCAGAGGCAGGTTCTCGATATCAATATCTATGCCCCGGGTCTGTTTTACGATCTTCTGGGTCTGGTCAATGACCGTAAGGGTCCTTAAGCCCAGAAAATCCACTTTCAACAACCCGATCTTTTCCAGGATCCCCATGCTGTAACCCGTGGTGATCTGACCGTCGCTGGTTTTAAAAAGGGGCATGTAATTATTCAAAGGCCTATCCGCAATAACAACACCTGCCGCATGAATCGAGGCATGGCGGTTCAGGCCTTCCAGCACTAAAGCCGTGTCCATCAATCGCGTCACTTGAGGATCATTTTTGTAAAGGCTCTTTATCTCTGTCTCGTTTTCCAGGGCGTTTTTCAAATTCAGGGAAGGATCCGGCGGGATCATCTTGGCAATGCGGTCCACTTCCGCGTAACTTATCCCCATGACCCTTCCTACGTCCCTGACAACGGCGCGTGCCTGCATGGTTCCGAAGGTGATGATCTGGGCTACGTTCTCCTGGCCGTATTTCTTTGTCACATAATCGATAACCTCCTGCCTTCTCTCATAGCAAAAATCTATGTCTATATCCGGCAGGCTCAGGCGCTCTGGATTTAAAAACCTTTCAAACAGGAGCCCGTACTTTAGAGGGTCCAAGTCCGTTATCCCCAAAAGGAAACTCACCAAGCTGCCTGCGGCTGAACCGCGGCCTGGCCCCACAGGAATCCCTTGCGTCTTTGCGTAATGGATAAAGTCCCAGACAATCAAAAAGTAGCTTACAAAACCCATATCCTTAATGATCTTTAATTCGTGCTCCAGGCGCTCTTTGACCTCAAGGGAAACCTCCTTAAACCTCCTCGGTAAACCTTCCTCACACAGCTGCCTTAAGAAATCCTCTTTGCTTAAGCCGCGTGGCGCCTCATATCGGGGAAGGTGCACCCGGGAAAAATCCAGTTCCAGATTGCAGCGGCCGGCGATCTCTAAAGTATTTTGAATGGCATGCGGAATGTCAGAAAGAATTTTCTTCATCTCTTCTGGAGAACGAAAATAGAATTCGTCTGTCTGGAAGCGCATCCTGTTAGGATCATCCAGCGTGGTCTGTGTTTGTATGCACAAAAGCGCTTCATGGCTGGCCGAGCGCTCGCGCGTCAGATAATGCACATCATTCGTGGCGACCAACGGAAGGGTGAGCTCTTTTGATATCTTGATAAGGCCGTCGTTGACCACTTTTTGCTCAGGGATGGAATTGGCCTGGACCTCTAAATAGAAATTTTCTTTGCCCAGGATCTGCGCGTATTCATCGGCAATCTTCAAGGCATCGTTGAACCGCTTCTCCTGTAAACGAACAGGGATTTCACCTTTAAGGCATGCGGAGAGCCCAATCAGTCCTTGGGCGTGGCCGCTTAAGACCTCTTTATCGATACGCGGACGGTAATAGAACCCCTCGAGATATCCGATGGAAACCAGTTTCATCAGGTTCTGATAGCCTGTTTCATCCCGGGCCAACAGGATCAAATGATAGCTGGCCTCATCGATCCCCCTTGAACTCTTATCCAGGCGGCTTCCCGGCGCCACATAAATCTCGCAACCGATGATCGGTTTGATGCCGGCCTTCTGGGCCTCCAGATAAAACTCAATGGCTCCGAACATATTGCCATGGTCGGTAATGGCGAGAGAGTCCATCTTATACTGTTGAGCCAGATGCAGAGTTTCCTGGATGCGGCAGGCGCCATCTAAAAGGCTGTTTTGGGTGTGTAGATGGAGATGAATGAATTCGCTGCGGGGCATTGTTTCGTTTACGAGCTTATTCCCACTCTATCGTCGCGGGGGGTTTGGATGAGATATCGTAAACCACGCGGTTGACGCCTTTGACTTCGTTGATGATTCGGTTGGCCATCTTTTCCAGGACTTCAAAGGGGAGCCGAACCCAGTCTGCCGTCATTCCGTCAAGGCTGGCGACACAGCGAAGGGCACACACGTTTTCATAGGTCCGCTCGTCTCCCATGATCCCGACGCTTTTAATGGGGAGCAATATGGCAAATGACTGCCAGATCTCTTCGTAAAGATGGGCATTTCTGATCTCTTCAATGACGCGCCGGTCCACTTCTCTAAGGATATTCAATCTTTCCGTCGTGATCTCACCGATGATGCGTATGGCTAAGCCCGGGCCGGGAAAGGGCTGGCGATAAATGATGGACTCCGGTAACCCCAGCTCCCTGCCGATCTGGCGCACCTCGTCTTTGAATAACTCGCGCAAGGGTTCGATCAATTTTAATTTCATGTGCTGCGGCAGGCCGCCGACATTATGGTGGCTCTTGATGCGGCTGCTGGGAGCGCCTCCCGGAGATACCGACTCAATGACATCCGGATAAAGAGTTCCCTGAGCGAGATATTTGACGCCTTTGACCTTTTCCGCTTCTTCCTCAAACACTCTTACGAACTCAGCGCCTATGATCTTACGTTTCTGCTCAGGATCCTGAATGCCCTTTAAACGGATGAGGAACCTCTTGCTCCGATCCACATAATCAAGGTTAAGATGATACATATGACGAAAGATTCTCTTGATCTGTTGCGGCTCATCCTTGCGTAACAGCCCGTTATCTATAAAAATACTTCTTAAGTTTCTTCCGATGGCTTTATGGATCAACAGGGCCGCAACGGAAGAATCCACTCCACCGCTTAAACCCAAAACCACCTTATCCTTTTTGCCAACGGTCTTTTGGATATTCTCGATGGCATCCTTAACAAAAGACTGCATGGTCCAGCGACCTAGGCACCCGCAGATCTTAAATAAGAAATTGCCGAGGATCTGGGTGCCGCGCTCCGTGTGCGTCACTTCCGGATGAAACTGTACGCCGAAAATCCTGCGTTTCGAATTGGAGATAGCTGCCGTCGGGGCATTCATGGTGTGGGCGCTGACTGAAAAACCTGAAGGCAGCTTCGTGACGTAATCGCCGTGACTAGCCCAACAGGTAAAATTACCCGGCATATGACTGAATAAGTCGCGATTGCTGTCAATGAAAAGTTCCACCTTTCCAAATTCCCGCTCTTTGGTATGTTTGACCCTACCTCCCAGCATCTTAGTCATGATTTGCATCCCGTAACAGATGCCGAGGATGGGAACGCCCAATTTAAAAATCCCTTTGTCTGGACTTGGGTTCTTCTTGTCTGAAACCGATGCCGGACCGCCGGAGAGAATCAAGCCCTTAGGCGTCATCTTGGCGATCTCCTTGGCGCTCGTGTTATAAGGGATGATCTTGGAGAACACCTTATTTTCCCGAACCCTTCTGGCGATCAACTGTGTGTACTGCGAACCAAAATCTAAAATGAGTATGGTTTGTCTGGTCATTTGCCCATCCCGACCCTTTGGTCTACTTGAAAGATCTTTCCTTCCGTCTGTATGGAAGGTGCGATAATGATCTCCACATCATGCATCTCTTTTAAATTCTGTGCGCCCAAAGAACCCATGGAGGTCTTTAAAGCACCCATGAGATTCTGAGAACCGTCATCCACCTTAGCCGGCCCGAATAGAATCTCTTCTAATTTTCCCGTTGTCCCCACATAAATCCTCGTGCCGCGGGGCAAATTCACGTGAGATGTCGCCATTCCCCAGTGGTAACCTTTTCCAGGAGCCTCTTTGGCACGGGCAAAACTGGAACCGATCATCACGGCATCCGCTCCGCAGGCAAAAGCCTTGCAGATATCGCCACCGCGGTTCATGCCGCCGTCGGTAATAATCGGGACGTATCTTCCGGATCTTTTGTAAAAGAAATCCCTTGCGCTGGATGCATCCACCGTGGCCGTTACCTGAGGGACACCGATCCCCAAGACCCCTCTGGTCGTACAGGCCGCCCCGGGCCCGACACCGATCAACAAGCCGGCAGCCCCTGTCTCCATGAGCTCAACAGTCGTATCATAGGTCACGCAATTACCCACGATCACCGGCACCTTGGTGGATTTGCAGAATTTATTTAAATCCAGACTTTTATAGGCCCTGGAAAGATGTTTAGTGGTCGTGACCGTGGACTGCACCACAAACGCATCGGCACCGCTTGCAACCGCGATTTTTGCGAAGGCCTCAGCATGGGCGGGTATGCAGCTGACCACGGCCGTTGCGTTTTTTCTCTTGATTTCGGTAACGCGCTTGGCGATTAATTTTTCCTTGATGGGCTTTGTATAAACGGATTGCATTAAGGCCGTGGCTTTCTGAGGAGTGGCCTTGGCGATTTTCCTGAGGACTTCATCCGGGTTTTCATAACGGGTTTGCACGCCATCGAGATTCAATACGGCGATACCGCCAAGCCTTGACATCTGCACGGCAAATCCGACATCCACCACCCCATCCATAGCCGCTGCCAATATGGGGACCTTAAATTTTCTTCCGGAAAACTCAAAAGTCGTATCGACGTCATTAGGATCCAGGGTCCTTGAACCCGGCACCAGTGCTACTTCGTCAAAACCGTAACACCTGCGTCCGCGCCTGCCTATACCAAGCCATTCTGCCATAATACTCTCCTTAATTCCTTCGCTTTTATTTAACTCAGGAAATTAATCCTGAGCGAATCGAAGAATCTAACTTATTTAATATCAGTTGGTTACATCCAATTTGTAAAGCGTTAAAGTTAGGGAATTTTACCTTAAATGCCCGCCTTTGTCAATGTTTATTTTTTTAATAAAAAGGCGCAGGCTTTTTCACCTGCGCCTCTTTCTACTATGAACCTTAAACTTCGAACTACTTAGTACATCCCTCCGCCCATTCCTCCCATTCCTCCTCCAGGTGGCATAGACATAGGAGCTTCTTTTTCAGGCCTATCCGTGACTATGCACTCCGTTGTCAATAATAAAGCGGCGATGCTGGCTGCATTCTGTAAAGCGGAACGCGCCACCTTTGTCGGGTCAATGACGCCCGCATCAATCATATTGACGTAGGCATCCTGGTTCACATCATAACCGATATTGGTCTTCTCCTGCTTGACGCGCTGCACCACGACAGAACCCTCTAATCCGGCATTTTGAGCCAGTTGCCTGATGGGTTCCTCAAGGGAGCGCTTGACAATTTCCACACCTATCTTTTCATCCCCTTCCAGTTTTAACTTGTCTAAGGCGGAGACCGTGCGCAGTAATCCCACTCCGCCCCCGGGGATAATCCCTTCCTCAACAGCCGCACGGGTCGCATGAAGAGCGTCCTCCACGCGGGCCTTTTTCTCTTTCATCTCTGTTTCCGTAGCGGCACCCACGTTGATGACCGCGACCCCTCCAGCGAGCTTCGCCAGTCTTTCCTGGAGTTTCTCTTTATCATAGTCAGAATCCGTGTCTTCGACCTGCTTCTTGATCTGAGCGATCCTGCCGTTGATATTCTGTGTCTTTCCCGCACCCTCGACGATGGTGGTGTTCTCTTTGTCGATTTTGACTCTTTTGGCGCGGCCTAGATCATCCAGGTCAACATTTTCCAATTTAATCCCCAAATCTTCGGTGATCGCCTGGGGGGTGGTTGATGGTATGGTCAACACAGCAATATCCTCTAACATGGCTTTACGCCTGTCACCATAACCCGGGGCCTTGACCGCACACACCGCAATCGTCCCGCGGATTTTATTGACGACCAATGTGGCCAGGGCTTCGCCTTCGATATCTTCAGCTATGAGCAACAGGGGCTTGCTCACACGGGCGACCTTTTCTAACAAAGGCAGCAAGTCCTTAAGGGCTGTAATCTTCTTCTCATAGATGAGAATGTAGGGCTCTTCCAAAACGCACTCCATTCTTTCCGCATCCGTAACAAAATAAGGGGACAGATACCCCTGGTCAAACTGCATCCCCTCAACTACTTCCAGGGTTGTGGCCGTTGATTTGGCCTCTTCCACCGTGATCACGCCGTCTTTGCCGACTTTTTCCATCGCCTCGGCAATCAGGTCTCCGATGGCTGTATCGCAGTTGGCTGCGATGGATGCGACCTGCGCGACTTCTTTTTTGTCTTTTATGGGCGTGGAAAACTTTTTTAACTCTTCGATGACTTTATCCACGGCCTTTTCAATACCGCGCTTCAAAGCCATGGGATTGGCCCCTGCGGTAACGTTCTTTAAGCCTTCGCGATAGATCGCTTCCGCTAAAATGGTGGCTGTGGTGGTGCCGTCACCTGCGATATCCGAAGTCTTCTCCGCAACCTCTTTGACCATCTGGGCGCCCATATTCTCATAGGCATCTTCTAGGTCGATCTCTTTGGCTACGGTGACACCGTCTTTGGTGATGGTGGGTGAACCAAATTTTTTATCCAGGACCACATTGCGGCCCTTAGGCCCCAGCGTCACTTTGACGGCCCTAGCCAACTGTTCGACACCGCTTAAAATCTTGCGGCGCGCCTCATCTTGAAACAATAATTGTTTTGCCATAACTCCTCACTCCTTTCGTCGTTCGTCGTAAATTCCAATTTCAAATACTACCAAATCCAAAACTCCATTTGGATTTAACCATTCTACTTTATAACCGCTAGGATATCCTCTTCGCGCATGATGAGCAACTCTTCCCCCTCTTTGGTCGTAATCTCATTTCCGGAATACTTTCCGTATAAGACCTTGTCTCCGACCTTGACTTCCAAGGGTGCTACGCTGCCATTCTCCATCACTTTGCCTTTTCCCACAGCCACGATCTTACCCTCTTGGGGCTTCTCTTTGACTGTATCAGGCAGCACAATACCGCCTTTTGTCTTTGCCTCTGCTTCCAGGGGCTTAACAACAACCCTGTCTCCTAATGGCTTTATTTCCATCTCTTACACCTCCTTATTTGTCTATCAGCGTCTGCGAATTTATCCCGAGCGTGCGCCATGAATTTCGCAAGAAATTTAAAAGCGTTTACGCGAGGGGCATATTCGGTTAGCACTCTAAATCCCAGAGTGCTAATTATAAATTAAAAAAATATTTTGTCAAGTATTTTTTTTGGCCTCGCCATATATCAGATTCAACCCCTTAAGAGTCAAGGTTCCATCGATCCTGTCAATCTTGCGGCAGTATCGGGCCATCAAACTTACATCTCCTCCTGTTGCAAGGGCCAGAGCCCCTTTGCCTGTATCTTTTTTTAATTGAGTTAGGAGTTGATCGGTCAAAGAAGCGAACCCATAAACTATGCCGCTTAGCATACTGCTTTTAGTGTCTTTACCTATAAATTCACGCGGCGCGCCCAATCCCAGCTGTGGCAGGAGTGCGGTTCGCTGAAACAGGGCCTCTAAAGAGATCTTTAGGCCAGGGACAATCAACCCTCCCTTATATTCCTTGTTTTTCGAAACCACATCAAAGGTAATAGCTGTGCCGAAATCCACGATAACAGCCGGCGCTCCATAGAGCCTTGTCACGGCATAGGCATTGACTAAACGGTCCTGGCCGACCTGAGCAGGCTTACGATAAAGATTCTTTATAGGCACGCGCACATCCTTACCTATAATAAGGGGGCGCAAAGACAAGCGGCTTAAAACGCCTTTCAGATGTCGTGTTGCCCCAGGCACAACGCTACAGATCACGGCTTCGCGGGGTTTAAAACGACCCAACTCTTTCTTAAGGGTCGCATAACGGAGCTTATCCGTGGGGATATCGAATTTCTTAAGCAGTTTTTTGCCGCTAAATATCCCGAAAGTTATGTTCGTGTTACCGATGTCGATAGCTAATAACATGCTTTCCTTTACCATCCACAACCTAAGAGGTTCTGCCTAAATCTTTTTTTAATTCTTTAATCTTATCTCTTATAACAGCCGCTTGTTCAAACTGAAGATTACGGGCTGATAGCTCCATCTCATATTGTAACTCGGAAATGTATTTGTTCAACTCAAACTCATCCCAGGCCTGGCCTGTGAGGTCTTGCACAAATGTTTCTATCTCCTCTAAGTCCTCGATCCCCTTTTTGATGGCTTTTTGAATCGAGCGCGGGGTAATTTTGTTCTTATCATTAAAGGCCATCTGTATCTCTCTGCGGCGGTTACTTTCATCAATAGCCTTCTTCATCGAGGGAGTCAGGGTATCCGCATACATGATGACAGTGCCGTTTAGGTTTCTGGCCGCTCGGCCGGCGACCTGAATCAAGGACGTGGCTGAGCGCAAAAACCCCTCTTTGTCCGCATCTAAAATGGCGACGAGAGAGACCTCGGGAAGATCCAGGCCCTCTCTTAAAAGGTTGATCCCTACCAGGCAATCAAATTCCTTCTGCCTTAATTCCCTCAGGATCCTTGAGCGCTCAATGGTCTCAATTTCCGAATGCAGATATTTCACCTTCAAGTTCTTCTCCTGAAAATAATGGGTCAAATCCTCAGCCATCCTTTTGGTGAGTGTGGTCACCAGCACCCTCTCATTCTTTTTCTCCCTTGCCCTGATTTCCTCCATCAGGTCCTCTATCTGATTTTCTGTCGGCTTCAAGACCACTTCGGGGTCTACCAGGCCCGTCGGCCTAATGATCTGCTCGATCGCACAACCATCGCTTAATTTCAACTCATACTCATCCGGCGTTGCGGAAACAAAAACAGTCCTTTTGACGAGCTGAGTAAACTCATCAAATTTTAAAGGACGGTTATCCAGGCAGGATGCAAGTCTGAATCCATACTCCACCAGTGTTTCTTTTCGGGCGCGGTCTCCCTCATACATCCCTTTGATCTGAGGGATGGTCACGTGCGATTCGTCAATAAGGGTGAGAAAATCGCCTGGGAAATAATCGATCATACAAGAGGGCCGTGACCCCGGCGGGCGGCCTGAAAGATGCCTGGAATAGTTTTCAATACCATGACAATAACCGATCTCCCACAGCATCTCCATGTCGTAATGCGTGCGCGATTCCAGGCGCTGCGCCTCCAGTAATTTGTTCTTTCCTTTTAAGAATTCAAGCTGGTCCTTAAGCTCCCCTTCGATGGTCTTGAGCGCAGATTCGATCTTGTCCTGCGAAACGATAAAATGCTTGGCCGGATAAACGGCGGCCTTTGTCAGGATGTTCAAAATGGCGCCGCTAACCGGATCAAATTCAGAAATCTTTTCGATAGTATCCCCGAAAAACTCTACGCGCAAAGCCTTTTCCAGATACGATGGATAAATCTCGACACAATCTCCCCTGACGCGCATCCGGCCGCGGATAAATTCATAGTCATTCCTCTCGTACTGGATCTGGATAAAACGCAAGATCAGCTCATCCCGGGAGACAGTCTGGCCCTTTTCAATAAAAACCAGTAGCCCCTGGTAATCCTCGGGGCTGCCCAGATTATAGATGCAGGAGACAGAAGCCACGATCAAAACATCCGGACGCGACATGAGGCTGGTGGTTGCGGATAATCTTAAGCGGTCCAGCCTGTCGTTGATAGAAGCGTCCTTCTCTATGTAGGTGTCCGTGGAAGGAACATACGCCTCAGGCTGGTAATAGTCGTAATAACTGACAAAATACTCTACGGCGTTGTGGGGAAAAAATTCCTTGAATTCAGAATAGAGTTGGGCTGCGAGTGTTTTATTATGAGAGATGACCAGCGTCGGCATGTTGAGGCGGGCAATAACGTTAGCCAGGGTGAAGGTCTTGCCAGAGCCTGTGACACCGAGAAGGGTCTGGTGTTTTTTGCCGGACAAAATGGATCGGCTAAGCTCCTCAATAGCCCTGGGCTGGTCACCGCAAGGTTTGTAATTCGAAACCAGTTGAAACTTTTCCATAACTTACAGAATTTCCAGGCTTATGTCAACGGAATCAATGGAATGGGTCAGGCTGCCGATAGAGATCATATCAACCCCTGTGGAGGCGATTTTTTTGATATTCCGGAGGGAGATACCGCCTGAAGCCTCGAGCAACGGGTGGCGTCGAGCGTAATGTTTGTTTCGAAAGAGCACTGCTTTCTTTATATCGGAGGCGGTCATATTATCCAGCATGATGATATCGGGCTTCAAATCCAGGACAGCCTGAAATTCATCAAGATGATTCACTTCGATTTCGATAGGTTTACCTTTGCGTCTCAAATTTTTCCACTTTTTCTTTAGCCCGCGGGGACCCCCAATTATCTTCAGATGATTGTCCTTCGCCATAATCAACTCATCCAGCTTAAACCTGTGGTTGTACCCTCCCCCGATTCTCACCGCATATTTTTGCAGGATTCTTAAGCCCGGAATGGTTTTACGCGTATCCATGATCCGCACCCCATAAGGCTTAGTGACCTCAACAAACTGGCGCGTCTTTGTCGCCACTGCGCAAAGTAGGCTCAGGAAATTTAAGGCTACTCTTTCAGCGGAAAGTATGTCCTGGGCCGGACCGCGGAGGAAAGCCAGAACCTTATCCCGCTTCACCTTTTGGCCATCGCAGACTTCTGGTTTGAAGGTGATCCTCTTATCCATCAATTTAAAAACCATGCCGGCGAGGCTCAAGCCGCAAACCACGCAAGGCTCTTTAGCCACAAGAGCTGCCCTGATCTCCTTTGGGGATATCAAGGCCTGGGTGGTAATGTCCTTTCTGCCTATATCCTCTTTTAATGCCTCTTTGAGAATGGCTTTCATAAAGATGACCTCTAACGTAATTCCTGGCTCATGTGCTCCAGGCGCTTCAGGGTGCTTTGAATCTCTGCTATGCTTTCCCTCTCCTTCAGCACGATCTCCTGAGGCGCTTTCTTTACGAATTCGCTGTTTTTAAGCCTTGCCTCTTTGGAACTCCTCGCCCGCTCCAGGTCCTTGATTTTTTCCTTTATTTTATGCTGCTCTTTTTCGATATCCAGCAGCCCGGAAAAATGCAGGTAGATATCCACATCTTCCAGACAGGCGCTGATGGTGGCTGCCGGCCTCCTGCCTCCCTCCAAAATATTCAAATCCTCTAACCGCGCCAGATGAATAATCAAATCCTGATTGACTCTCAGCAGGGTTTGCTTGCTTTTAGAGTGAGGAAAAATCGAAACATTAACTTTCTGTTCAGGCTTAATCTCCAGGGAGCTGCGCAAGTTTCTGATCTGGGTGATTGCGTCAAATAAAAACTGGGCCTCCTTCTCTAGGGCCTTATCACACATCTGTTCCTGCACGTGTGGGTAAGGTTGAGTCATGATACTCGTTGACTCGCCAAGCCTATGCCATAACTCTTCTGTCACAAAGGGCATAAAGGGATGCAGGGCCCTCAAAAACTTTTCCAGAATTTTGAACATCACCACCTGGTTATGCTTATTTTTTATATCGGGCTTGACCAGTTCCAGATACCAATCACAGAATTCATGCCAAAAAAATCCGTAAAGGGTGTTGGCCGCCTCGTTGAACTGGAAATGATCTAAATTCCTGTTGACCTGCTTGAGGACCGAATAAAATCGGCTGAGGATCCAACGGTTGATAAGGCTTAAATTCTCCTTTTTAAAAAATACGCACATGTCGGGCCTCGCCGCATCAGCATCCAGATTCATCAAAATGAACCGAGAGGCATTCCATATTTTGTTGGCAAAATTCCTGCCCTGTTCGAATTTCTCCTTGGACAAAAACACATCCTGCCCCACGGCCGTGATGGATATCAGGCTGAAACGCAAGGCATCTGCCCCATAAACGCCTATGACGTCCAATGGGTCGATAATATTGCCTAAAGATTTAGACATTTTCTTTCCCTCAATATCCCTGACCGTGCCATGGATGTAAACATCTTTAAAGGGAATATCCTTCATAAACTCTAAACCTGCCATGATCATGCGTGCCACCCAGAAAAAAATAATTTCAGGAGCCGTTACCAAAACTGAAGTCGGATAGAAATACTTTAGATCTTGCGCATCTTGCGGCCAGGCAAAGGTGGCAAAAGGCCAAAGCCACGAGGAAAACCACGTATCCAGAACATCTTCATCCTGATAGATATCAGTTGATCCGCAATCCGGACACTTTTCCGGCTTCACTCTTGAAACAATGATTCCTTTTGGATTTTGAATTTGGGATTTCCCCGTCTCCTGACATTTTTTACAGTAATAGACGGGGATGCGATGCCCCCACCATATCTGCCTTGAGATGCACCAGTCCTGAATGTTCTCCATCCAGTTCAGATACACCTTTGTCCATCGCTTGGGATGAAAACTTATTTTTCCTTTTTTGACCGCTTGTATAGCCGGTTCACTCAATGGTTTCATTCTCACAAACCATTGTTTAGACAGATACGGCTCAATGATGGTATGACAGCGATAGCAATGGCCGGCAGAAAGCTCATGCGGCTGAACTTTCTCCAATAGGCCCTTTGACTTTAAATCCTCTAGGACCACTTCTCTGGCTTCAAACCTGTCCATATCCTGATAGCCGCCGGCATTAACGTTGAGGCGTCCATCCGGATACATGATATTAATGAAATCCAGCTTGTGCTTTTTTCCCAAAGTATAATCATTCGGGTCATGGGCAGGCGTCACCTTGACAGCGCCTGTGCCGAATTTCATATCTACCATGGTATCGGCAATGATTCTTATCGGCCTGTTCATGAGGGGTAAAATAAGGGTCTTGCCCACGAGATGTTTGTAGCGTTTGTCTTTGGGATTGACGGCCACCGCCGTATCCCCCAACATGGTCTCCGGCCTTGTTGTCGCCACCACGATATATTCCGGTATTTTTTGATTTTTGTTTTTAGTTTTACTCTGAACTCTGAACCCTGAACTCTGAACTTCTTTGAACGGATATCTCAAGTAATAAAGCTGTCCCTGCATGGGGCGGTGCGGCGCTTCCTCATCGGATAGAGCGGTCTGGCAGCGCGGGCACCAGTTAATGATATAATATCCCTGATAAATCAGGTCTTTCTCAAAAAGCCTGACAAAGACCTCCATCACCGCCTTTGAATACGCCTCATCCATGGTGAAGCGGGTGCGCTGCCAATCGCAACTGGAACCTAATTTCTTAAGCTGCCGGATGATGGTTGAGCCGTACCGTTCTCTCCACTGCCACACCCTTTCGATAAATTTCTTTCGGCCCAGGTCCTGACGCTTCAGGCCTTCTTTAGCAAGGGTCTTTTCTACAACGTTCTGTGTGGCAATACCGGCGTGGTCTGTACCTGGCATCCACAGAGATTCATCCCCTTTCATGCGGTGATATCGGATGAGAATATCCTGGATGGTGTTATTCAGGGCATGGCCCATATGTAAGATACCGGTGACGTTCGGAGG
>JAZDOJ010000039.1:0-14433 GCA_043798795.1 Candidatus Omnitrophota bacterium | reverse complement strand
GGATCCAGGCGCGAGGCCTGTCTGGCAGGCCACAGGCCAAAAATCATCCCGACCAGCACGGAAAAAGTGGTGGCAAGGATCACGGAAAATGGAGATATCTTGACCGCCCATCCAGCAAAAAAAGTTATCAAGAGAGAGCTTCCCGCACCCAGCGTGATCCCTCCTAACCCTCCCAAGAGAGACATGAGAACCGATTCAATCAGAAATTGGATCATAATATCCTGCCTGTTGGCGCCAATCGCCTTACGCAGGCCAATCTCGCGCGTGCGCTCCGTGACCGAAACCAGCATGATGTTCATGATGCCTATACCACCGACGAGAAGCGAAATCGCCGCAATCACTCCCAACAAGACGGACATCGTTTTGGTCGTTGATTCAAGCGTCTCCCGGACATCGGCCATATTTCGGATCTGAAAAGAATCCTCCTGATCTTTGTTCAGCCGGCGTTGTTTAATAATGAGTTTTGTAATGGATTCGGTCAAGGGTTCAAGAGATTGCGAATCGATGGCTTCCACATAAAGGGAATCGAGATAGTCTTTGCCCAATAGCCGATACATGGCGGTTGTCACCGGTACTAAGAGGGTATCATCCTGATCGTGCCAACCCGTGGCCCCTTTGGAAGGCAACACCCCTATGACTTCAAAGTTGATCAGGTTGATCTTTATGGTCTCACCCACCGGATTCTCATCCCCAAACAGTTCGCGCGCCACCGTTGGGCCCAGCAGAGTAACTTTCTCCCGCATTTTCACTTCATAGTCCGTAAAGAATCTTCCTACCGCAGGCTCCGAGGCGCGCATGGACGCAAAGGCCACATCTACTCCTTCAAGCTGCGTATTCCAGTTCTTATTGGCGTAAACCAGCTGCGCACGGCCTCTAACAGAAGCACTCACTGCTTTTGTTAAAGGGAGCCTAAGAATCGCCTCTGCATCCTGAAAGGTAAAACGCGTCACCGCCCCTGCTTCCAAAGCCACGCCGTGGACTCGGGATGAACCCGGACGGATCATCAGCAGATTGGAACCTAAAGAAGCCAGTTGCGCCTCGATCGAGGCCTTAGCCCCCTCTCCTACGGCCAGCATGGCGATAACCGCAGCCACCCCAATCAGTATTCCTAAGATAGACAGAATCGAACGCATCTTGTGGGAGAGCATGGCAAAGCCTGCCTCTTTCACATAATCTAAAAATTTGGCCCTGCCCATTGTTTTCGTTTGGCTAGCTAAAAACCCATTCACCGATTCAAGACAGGAACCTTGCACATCTGTCTTAAGCGATGCGTTTTCATCCGAGATGATTCGGCCATCCCGCATGGTAATGATTCTCCTGGTCTGTTCGGCGATCTCTTTTTCGTGGGTAACGACAATAACAGTTTTGCCTTCCTGATTCAAGCGCTTTAAGATGGCCAAGATCTCATCTTTACTCTTGGAATCAAGGTTTCCCGTCGGTTCATCCGCTAACAGGAGCGTCGGCTCATTCACCAAAGAGCGGGCAATAGCCACCCGCTGCTGCTGGCCTCCGGAAAGCTCATTGGGCCTGTGCGTCGCCCGGTCAGTAAGACCGACGAGTTCAATCTTCTCTCGCGCCTTTTCTTTCAAATGCCGCTTGCCCGCATAGATCAGGGGCAACTCGGCATTCTCCAAAGCCGTCAACCGCGGCAGGAGATGAAACTGCTGAAAAATAAATCCCACCAGTCTGTTCCTGATCACGGCCAGATCCTCATCGGATAATCCCGTCAATTCCTTGCCCTCAAAAAGATAAGTCCCTTTATCCGGCCGGTCCAACAGGCCCAGGATATGCATCAGGGTAGATTTTCCCGAACCCGAAGCCCCCACGATCGCCACAAATTCTCCGTCGCAAATCTTCAAGGAGACATCCTGAAGGGCTTTGACCTCCACTTTGCCCATTTGGTAGGTCTTAGATATATTCTTTAACTCAATCATTTTGTTATTCTGCTATCTCCTGCGGCTAGGCAGAAAGGGATTATTCCCGCTGTTGCTTGTAGGCAGGGCATATTTTTTTGTCTTTACGAGTACCGTATCGTCAGCGCTTAGGCCGGAGGTGACCTCTACATTTTTATTCTCAGAAATCCCCAGCTGGACCGGCCGCTTAACCGAGACAGCCTTTCCCGGCTCTTTGACGTAAACAAAGGTCCCTTCTTTTTCTCTTAACACGGCCTCAACAGGCAATAATAGAGAGCCCTTTTTGCTGTTTTCGATAAAATTAACCGTGGCATTCATCCCTGAACGGAAAAAGGGAGGGATTTCCTCGCAACTCAAATCAACTTCATAAATGGTTACGTTATTTACGGTTTTTGATTCGTAATAAATGTGTCCTACCTCGGCTTTGATTTTCGTATCCGGATAAGCATCCAGAATGATAACGGCATCCTGCCCTGTCTTGATCTTTCCGATGTCCGTCTCATCCACCTGGGCCCTGACGATCAACTGATCCGATAGGACAAGGACCGCATCAGCAGTCGTTATGGTCTGGCCTGGCTGGACTTTGGCTACTATGACTTCCCCGTCTATCGGAGCAATCAACGGAATGGCCTTGTAAACTTCCTGCCAATATTTCAAAGCCTTATCTCCCTGACCGTGGGCTGCATCCAGAAGGGCGGCACGCTCCGTCGAGCTCAGCAAGCCAAGCGTCGCGCCTTCTTTGACCAAATCTCCCTCGCTAACCAGTAACTCTTCTATCCTGCCGTTCACCGGAGGCTTAATCTCCAGCCTGTTTTTCGGCAAGACCGTGCCGGTTGAAGAAATGATGTTCTGGATGGTGCCTATGACCGGCTTGATTTCTTTAAGGATCTCCCCGTTCGTCCTGGCGGGCTTTATCTTAAAAAAATAGAATGTTACGGCCGCGGCCCCTATCAATACCAAAAAGATTATCTTTTTATTTTTTCGCATACTCTAACGTTTCTCCTTTCGCCTGGATCCAGCTCGCCTCGGCAAGTAGGCAAACGACCTGGGCATCCAGATAAATTCTTTTAGCTCTTACCAGGTCGTCCTGAATGATAATCCAGTTATCAAAACTGATAAAACCGACGGAATACTGGGCCTCGGCAATCCTGGAACGCTCCCCGGCTGCTTCCAGTAATTGGCGCTCCACCTCAACAGCCTCAAGAGCATCCTGCAAATCTGTCCAGGCCTTCTGGAGGTTCACCGCAACGGCATCACGAACACTACGCTCAGAAGCCATGGCCTGATTATAAAGGGCCTTGGCCTGATGGAGCTGGGCGGTCTTTAATCCTCCTTCGAATATCGGCACGTCCAGACTCAAACCCAGGTTCCATCCCTCGTTTTCCGGAGACCAGTGAGAACTGGATTTATCAGCGGCGGCTTGCCCCGTGACCTTGGGAGAAAAGTTACCGTAAGCGCCTTTTAAGCCGAAGGCTGCTGAATTTTTTCTGGCAGCCGCCTGTAATACAGAAGGATGATTCTTGACCATAGCTTCGAAATCGGCCTTTTCCTTTGCTTGATCGCTGACAGTAAAATCTCCTACCACCGCCATCAGCTTGAATTCCTTACGCCCCATTTCCTTGGACAGCTGCCATTGAGATAACTCCACGCTTCTTTTGGCTTGAGAAAGACCGGAATAAGCCTGTACCATATTGGCCTCTGCCGTCAACAAAGCGCCTCTATGTTCCAGGCCGGACTGATAACGCAAGGTAATCAACTCCAGGTTATCCCTTCGGATTTTGAAGATCTCCTCTTCCACGCGTACCAGCTCCTGCGCCTTGAGCAGATTAACGAAAGCCGTGCGTAGGTTAAGCCTGACTTCGGAGGAAGCGAATCTGTAATTCTGCTGGGCTGCTTTGATGTCTTCGGATGCGGCTTTGGTATCGTGAAAGGTCTTCAGGCCGTCAAAGATCAATTGGGTGGCGCTGGCACCGTAAGAATAAGAATCTTTAGTGGAACGGGAGGTAGCTCCTGATGAGCTGGTCGTGCTTGTTTTTGAAGTCGAGGCGTCGATTCCGGCGCTGACCTGGGGGAAAAAAGCGCTTGCGGTTATATCCTTCCCCGCTTCTTTCTCTTTGACCCCTTCTACCGCGAAAATCAAATCCGGATTATTGTGCTTGGCTTCGACAAGGCAATTTTCCCAGGTAAGGACCTCCTCTGCCTGAAGGGAACCGTATAAAAAACATGTAATAAATAAAATGAGTACGCTACCAACCCTGCGCAAGGCGATATTCCTGGTCATGTCTTATTCTATTGTAATCTTCCTTTCTTTTTTACCGCTGATACTACAGTAAGCCTCGACAGATACCTCATCCCCGGTTTTGATGTCCGGAATAAGATAAAGCACAACCTGTTCATTTTGAGTATCCTGGCGCGAGATCTCATGGGAGAGGATCTCTTTGCCGTTGAGGGCGACATCCACCTTGGCGATATAATGGGTCGAGGGGTTTTCCACGGGATGGCTGATTTTGGCGGCAAGGATTTTGGTTTCCCTGTTGAAGCTCACTTCAATATGGACCGGCGGGTGCGCCAGGGCTGTAGCCGCAAACGAAAGCATCCCCAGACACAAGAATAATTTTTTCATGGATTCTCCTTTCTTCTTCCCTAATGATTATTTGTTATCCGATACAAAATTACATATAAAACGGCGGTTTTCTTCGGACAGGTCCAGAAAATTCACACCCATGCGATATTCCCTTCCTTGTTTTTCTACCGTATTATAACACACTTCTCCTCGGATCGTTACGGACTGGCTCTGTTTACTGGAATCAAAGGCCTTATCATTAAGCATGACAAATTTTACGGTGATGACGCTGACGACAGGGATCTCGCAATCCGTGACGATCGCCATCCCGCCTTCGCTTATATCCGACGCTAAAGCAATGATCTCCCTATCCGCGACCTTGATCCTGATCACCGCAGGAGCATTCACCCGGTAAAAAATCGTAAAACTGACCGGCAACCGCGTGAATCTGCGCCTCTCCGCCCCTCCGTAACCTTTTTCCATAGTATCCCCCCCCTCAATTTGCCCTCTATCATCGTTCCATTCATTTTACCGCATATAATCAGGAAGGCAAATAAAAAACTCTTTGAACAAAAAAACAGGACCCTTGAGGGGTCCTGTTTTTTTTACCTTGTCGCGAGAACACTACGGCGTATCCTGGCTTCTGCCCTTGCCAAACGTTCTCTCGCGCCATTTCAAAAAACGCCCTTTTCGGTGTTCCTGGCGTTTTTCTGCCATCTCCTGGAAACGGGCAAACTGCTCAGGCGTTAAGATTTCCTTTACGGCAAAGATACCGTTGATCCGGGAATCGATCAACTGCGCCTGCAGGGATTTAATCTCATTGGCAAGCGGCTGGACGCCTTCCCTGGTCACAGAAGGATTTTTCAAGGACTCCTGCAACTTTGTGTGTTTTTCCTTTACTACCTCATGCAACCTTTTCATCTCCTGTTGCTGCGTTTGGCGGTTTTGCTCCAGCCGGCTCTGCTGCTCCTGCGTCAAATTCAGCTCCTTGAACATGCGGCCTTTGGGCTCATCGCAAGCTTTCCCTTCTTTGTCCGAGGGTTGGGCATAGAGCGTACCAGCGGTAAAAAGTAATGCGACCAATCCGATCCCTATCCATCTCATTTTTTTCATCGTGTCACCTCCTTATAAAAAATACTCCTCTATATTGGTTCCAAAATCAGAAAGCATGTCACCGTTCATGCTGGCCAGACTGTAAACGGTGCCGTTGCTATCCTGATCATCTACTGTGTTGAAAAAGGGGCTCTTCCCGAGGAAAATATTGGCGAAAAACGCAACAAAGATGACGACCGCAAGCGCCCTGGCTAAAACAAATACCGGCTTGGGAGCGAATAAATAATTCCATAAGCGCTCAAAGACTCCCGAACCAAGGCCTTCCTCCTGATTTAAGCGCTCCGCCATGATTTTCTCGCGGATATTCTGCCAGATACGCTCCGGTGGCTCCTGTTGTCGGGTTCCCTGAAAAAGCAGACGCTGAGATTGCAATTCCTTCTCCAGGCCGCGGCATTGCGGACATTGAGCCAGGTGGTCTTTGATGAGTTGCTGCTCTTTGCGGCTCAGTTCACCGTCTAAATAATCCGCCTTAAGTAAATCCTCTATTTTATTACATCTCATCTTTCATCCGCCCCTTTCCTGCTCCTTCTAACAACGCCTGGCGCGCCCGTTTCAGCCGGGTGCGTACGGTATTCACGGGGATTTTTAGGGTCGCGGCAATCTCTGCGTAACTGAAACCCTGCAATTCCCGCAAGACCAGACATGCCTTTTGCTTGGGGTTTAACCTCTCTAACAACACCTTTAACCTGTCCTCGTTATCCTTTTCTATAAGGTCTTCTACGGTCGAATGCTCACTCGCAAGTTCTCCTGCAACACTTTCGTAATCCACCCTGCCACCTTCTTCCCTTCTGGATCGGCGGTACTGGTTGATGGCCGTGTTCATGGCAATCCTGTAAACCCAGGTTCTAAAGCTCGAGCGAAACTCAAACCTCTTTAAGTTGCGATATATCTTCATAAACACATCCTGCGTCACTTCTTCGGCATCCGCGCTGTTACGCGTGATGCGCAAAGCCACATTGTAAACAAAAGATCTGAATGCCTTATAAATCTGCTCAAAAGCCCCCATGTCCCCGTTGCAGACCCTCTCGAGCACTTCGGGAGCGATATCATCTAAATTTACCTTAGCTTCCATACAACACTTTCAGCTGTTCCACAGTCGGATGCCCGGGGTAATATTCACCCTGGGGCCCTAAATAACCGTCTCCGTATTTAGCTAAAGAAACAAGAGTAAATCCTCCCCTGGCATTGGGGACACTGATGGTAATTCTTTCCGCGTTGGGGCTGACATTCGGATAAGGCACAGGCGCTGGCACAACCATGTATCCGCCAGGACAGACCCTGTAATAGATGTCCTCATAATAATAATAGCTTATGCCGCCGAACACAAGGGTTTTGTGTCGAACCGGAAGAACCGTAACCACAGCCCCAAAAGAGGGTCGCGCAACAAAAAGGCCGAAATTAAAAAAAGTCGGCCAATAGAATCGTCCGTCCCGATACTGGTATCTTCTATTTTTAGTTACAACCACCTCATGGTGCCTATCATTCTTTCTGCCGCGCTGCTCACGGGCCAGCGCTTCTTGCGCAGGCATCATCAGGATAAAACTCAATAGCAGGACTAACCCCAGCTTGTTTGCTAAAAGTCTTTTTACCATTTTCTCCTCCTTTTTGGCCTTCACTAATTGGACAACCAAAGAGGAGAAAAAGTTCCCTTAAAATTACACCGCCTCCATGGTTGAGGGTGGCTTGGTGGTAATATTATAGGTAACGCTGACCACGCCTGGCACCTCATTCACCATGCGGCTGGCCAGTTTATCCATAACCGCGTAAGGAAGCCGGGTCGGCTGGGCCTGGCGCGCATCAATGCTGTCCCAGCAGCGAATCTCGATCTGCTGGCCGAACTCTCTTTTATTATCGCGTATACCCGTGACCTTATCCTGGTGCAAAATAGCCATGTACTGAAAAGCTCCAATGGAAGCGAGCTCCTCTTCCACGATGACGGTGGCCTTACGCACAATGGCAATGCGTTCGGGCGTGGCCTCTCCGATGACACGCGCGGATAAAGCAGGCCCTGGAAAAGGCATACGGTTGTAAACGGATTGCGGAAGGCCCAAGGCCTCGGCGACCTTACGCACCCCGTCTTTACGCAACTGCACCAGCGGCTCGATAATCTTGTATCCGAAGGCCTCCTGGGGATCAATCCCCAATTGTTCAAAGACATTGTGCTGGCGCTTGATCCCTGCGACGGTCTCATCCACATCCGTCAGAATGGTGCCTTGCAAAAGATATTTGGCTTTGCTCTTCTTGACCAGCTGACCGAATACATTCTTGTAAAATGTCTGGGTAATGGCCTCGCGTTTTTCTTCCGGATCCTCAATCCCCTTCAGGGCGCTGAAGAATTCATCCTGGGCGTTAATGATCTCAACGTTAACACCCAGCCCCTTAAAAAGGGAGGCGATCTTCTGCGGCTCGCCCTCGCGCATGATGCCGTTGTCGATAAAATAAGTCTTCAACTTTTCTCCAAGCGCCTTATGCCCCAGCATAGTCACACACGAGGAATCCACGCCTCCGGATAGGGCATTGACCGCAAACCCTGACCCTACGGCCTCGACGATCTCCTCTGCCTTCTCCTGGATAAATTCTTTCGTATTCAAAGCATTTGCCGTTATCTCTTTTACCGTAGCCATACGTCTACCTCCTTTTACAGCTGTCTTTAAAGCCTCTGTGCCTTTTGCGGCTCCTTGGCCTCTCTTAACAAGACATGGTATTCCTGCAGAGACATGGGCTCATTGTTTTTGTTCTTGCTGGCCTCTATGCCCTCAACTGTGGCGCGCGCCGCTGCCAGAGTGGTCACATAAGGGATCTTATATTGGATGGCCAGCATCCGTATAAAACTGTCATCATGCACGCTCATGCGGCCCAGGGGCGTGTTGATGATAAGCTGGATCTCTCTATCCTTCATGAGATCCGCGATATTAGGCCTGCCTTCGTGCAGTTTCTTAATACGTACGCTTTCTATGCCTTTTTCCTTAAGGAACTTGTGGGTGTTCTCCGTCGAAAAGATACGCAGGCCCAGACGCGCAAGCTCTGCCGCCACAGGGAAAACTCCCTCTTTGTCTTTGTCCGCCACGGTCACCAGGACATTGCCCTCCAGCGGCAGTTTTGTGCCCACGGATTCCTGTGCCTTAAAAAAGGCCAGACCAAAATCTTTATCAATTCCCATGACTTCTCCGGTGGCCCGCATCTCAGGCCCCAGCACAGGGTCTACCTCAGGGAACATATTAAAGGGAAACACCGCTTCCTTTATGGTCACATAAGGAAGCTTGCGATGCAATAATTGCGGAAAATCCTTTATTTTTTTCCCGAGCAACAGGAGGGTCGCGATGCGCGCCAGGGGTATGCCGATGGTCTTGGAGACAAAAGGCACCGTGCGGCTGGCACGCGGATTGGCTTCCAGGATATAGACTTTATCGTCGCAAATGGCAAACTGGATATTGATCAAGCCCTCAACCGATAGTTCTTTGGCGATTTTTGTGGTGTACGCCTCAATGGTTTTTATATGCTCCTGTTTGATGGAGCGCGCGGGAATCGAGCAGGCTGAATCTCCCGAATGGATGCCGGCATGTTCAATATGCTCCATAACAGCCGCCACGAATGTCTCCTCTTTATCACAAAGCGCATCTACCTCGCATTCGATGGCGTTCTCTAAGAAGCGGTCGATGAGCATGGGGTATTCGGGGCTCACCTGGATGGCCTCTTTTGCATACTTGATAAGCATCTGCTCATCATAGATGACCTCCATCCCTCTTCCGCCCAGCACAAAAGAAGGACGCACCATCAAAGGATATCCGATTTTTTTGGCTAATTTTACTGCTTCATCCAGCGAAGAAACTGTGGCCCCCTCGGTCTGCTGGATGCCCATCTCAATCATCTTCTTACGAAAAAGCTCTCTGTCTTCGGCAAAGGCGATTGATTCGGTGCTGGTGCCCAGGATCTTCACCCCGCATTTCTCCAGTTCTGCTGCGATATTGAGCGGCGTCTGTCCGCCGAACTGCACGATGGCGCCCTCCGGTCTTTCCTTTTCCCAGATCGTCAGCACGTCCTCGACGGTAAGGGGCTCAAAATAAAGTTTATCGGAGGTATCGTAATCCGTTGAGACCGTCTCGGGGTTACAGTTGATCATGATGGATTCATATCCCTCATCGCGCAAGGCAAAGGCCGCGTGCACGCAGGTGTAATCAAATTCGAATCCCTGGCCGATGCGGTTCGGCCCGCCCCCAAGAATCAGAATCTTCCTCTTATTCGAAACAGGCACCAGGTCTTTACCGGGAGTATATGTAGAATAATAGTACGCCGCCTCCTTCACCCCGCTGACCGGAACCGGCTCAAAGCGGGCATTGCCAACGACCTTAATCCTTCGGGTACGCACATCCGCTTCCTTTACCTTAAATATCTTCGCCAGGTATTTATCGCCAAACCCCCACTCCTTGGCTTTTCGCAAGGTTTCAGGGGCGAGTTTCTCCCAACTCCCATCCAGCATCTGATTTTCAAACTCCACCAGCTCCTTCATCTCACTTATGAACCATTTCCCGATAAAGGTGATGCTGTAGAGCTCATCCACGCTCATGCCTTTACGCAACGCCTCATACATCAGGAACACCCGTTCGCTGGAAGGAAAGGCAAGTTTCAGCTTTATCTCCTCGAGCGAGAGATTATTAAAATCCTTGGCAAACCCTAAGCCGTATCGGTTTATCTCAAGAGAACGGATGGATTTCTGGAATGCCTCTTTAAAGGTCTTGGCGATACTCATCACTTCGCCCACGGCCTTCATCTGAGTACCCAGGATATCTTTGGCTTTGGGAAATTTCTCAAAAGCCCAGCGCGCAAATTTTATGACTACGTACTCACCCCATGGCTCGTACTTCTCCAGCGTCCCTTTTCTCCAATAGGGAATCTCATCCATGGTTAATCCGGCTGCCAGTTTGGTTGAGATGCGGGCAATGGGAAACCCCGTGGCCTTGGAAGCCAGGGCGGATGAGCGCGATGTGCGGGGGTTGATTTCGATAGCCACCAGTCGGTCATCTTTTAAATTATGCGCAAACTGAATATTCGTCCCACCGACCACACCGATAGCCTCAACGATTCTGTAGGATAATTCCTGCATCCTCTTCTGCAATTCTTGCGGCACGGTGAGCATGGGCGCAACGCAGAAACTATCTCCCGTATGCACGCCCATGGCATCGATATTTTCGATAAAACAGACGGTGATCTTCTGATTTTTCTCATCCCGCACCACTTCCAGCTCTAGTTCTTCCCAACCGATGACCGCCTCTTCTATCAGCACCTGGTGGATAAGGCTTGCGTTCAGGCCGCGGTTGGCCAGTAGGCGCAATTCCTCGTTATTATAGGCAATCCCGCCACCTGTGCCACCTAAGGTGTACGCGGGCCGGATGACAACGGGATAATTCAATTCTTGCGCCACTGCCTCTGCCTCTTCCACTGAATGACAAATCTCAGAACGCGGCACAGGAATATCGAGTTTGCGCATAGTGTCTTTAAAGGCCTCACGGTCCTCTCCGCGCTCAATGGCATCTGCCTTGACACCGATGATCTTCACTCCGTATTTATCCAGCACACCGGCTTTGTATAAACTTAAGGCCAGGTTCAGGCCTGTCTGGCCCCCTAAATTCGGCAGCAGGCCATCCGGTTTCTCCCTGGCAATGATTTTCGTAAGACTTTCCACGGTGAGCGGCTCGATATAGGTGCGCTCTGCCATTCCCGGGTCTGTCATGATCGTTGCCGGATTAGAGTTGACGAGCACCACTTCGTAGCCTTCCTCACGCAGGGCCTTGCAGGCTTGAGTGCCGGAATAATCAAATTCGCACGCTTGCCCGATGATGATGGGGCCGGAACCGATGATAAGGACCTTTTTGATGTCTTTTCTCTTTGGCATGAACAAATCCTCCTTACAAAAAAAGGCAACCCTCGAACTTGCGAGAGTTGCCTAAAGTAAACTTTCTTTTTCCGGTAAAAACATCAAACCACGCCTTTGTTGCCAATTTCAATTATTTCTCTTATTGTATTAGGCCAAAGGCTATCCGTCAAGATGAATTTCTTTTTCCTTAAAACATCCCCTGATTATCTTTCAAGCAGTCTATTATCCCGGATAGCCTCAAAGGCATTCTTTGCAATAAAATGATACCCCTTGCCGTTAAGATGCCATTGATCATGCATCAAATAATCTCCTAGGGGTGCGTTTTCTTTCAAGGAATCAAAGGTAAGATCATTTCTGACAAGGGGGATATTCTCTTTATTCGCCATGGAAATAAATTCTTCTACGCTTAAGAAATCCGGGTTGATATGGTATGTCATCAGCAACACCTGAACACCGTGCTTCTTGACCGCTGACACTATTGTTTTGATGTCGTACCTCCATGACCTGATAAAAGCCTCTCGGTAGGCCATAGCGATATCAATTCTCTGCTGTTTTTCTTCCTCAGAGAGCACGGTCAATTCAGACCCTCCCCATATATAGTTTACCTTCCTGAAATTCGACATCTTAAAATCATAATGCGAGGCCTTGCGATCAGCGAAAAAACTATGGTAGGCATAACGCAATACTTTAAATAACCGGAAGCGGTCGAGCCAAATCAAAGCTTTAATTTTAAGAATGGCCGGGCTTTCCGTCTTGAGGAATTTAATGACATGGCTTTCCCCCCAGGAACTCTCGTTGTTGTATCCAGCCATAATAATAACAAGGGCTGGGTCATAAAGCTGGATGTATTTCTCAATCCTGTTAGTCATCTGCGACGTATTCTGCCCTACGTGAAGAGGCACCAAGACTTCTATTTTTTTCTGAGGATAGTATTCCTTAAGCATCATTTCTAATTGAAAGGGATAAGATTCTTTTCTTTTGACCCACAGCCCTGCAGTTGAAGATTCGCCAAGGCATACAATGGTCGTGGAATCAACGGCTGAAGGTCCACTCCTATGAGAGCGCGTGTATAGCTTTTTTAGATAAAGTTTCCCGGCTATGCGTAACCCTAACTCAGCGAAAAAAAGGGTTAGGGTGACGCAGACCAGAAGCACCAGAAGATTTTTGTATTTCGCCTGCATCAAATTTTCTTTTTTCTACCTTTTTAGGATTCTTCTCTTATCAGCTCCTTAAGTTTTCCCGGATTCCAAGGATAAAATCTTAGATTCTCTTCTCTCACCACATCGGGCAACACAGCGCTCTCGACTTTTCTTAAAGCCATAGCCATGATTCTATTTCCCTTATTTCGGCTTTTTTGAAGCTGGCAATCCACCCATGGACTCTTATGGTTGTCTTCTCCGATTAAGCACACCGTAACGCTGCACTTGACTATTTTTTCGCCGATGGCCCGCTTCAAACTCTCGGCGCCCTCACTTTCAAAATCCACACCCAAAGGCACCTCATAAAAATCCAACTCAAAATCCGGACTCTCAAGCAGAGGCAACAAACCCTCAACCTTCACAGCATCTTCAGGAGCAAAGCTCAAAAATATCCTTTTCATAAATTAAGGTCCGGCCTTTTCCGTTGAAACTTGCCAAAAAGTCACGGGAGAATTCCCGGAGGAACAAAGAGCTCGAGGGAACCTGGAAGAACCTCAATCTCCATCTCTCTGACCGGTTCAGGAAGAACCTCTCCGTCAAGATGCGCCCATAAGGGGCTTTGCGAACATAAAAAGATCTTTTTGGCTTTAAAGAAGTTCACTTCTTTTAAGCAACCATGCGTGCCCTTGATCGCCTTAGGGATACTCAGCAGAGATTTCATTTTGCTTAATTCTTTGATAATGCAGGCATCCAGCAGGCCGTCATCGATAACGGCATCGGGCGTAAGCTTAAAACATCCGCCGTGGAACTGGCCGTTGCCTATAGAAACGCTCATGACCTTATCGCAGAACCTGTATCCCTCTGCCGTAATCTCAACCGGATAGGCCCGGAAACTGCCGAGCACCTTTAAACTGGAAAACACATAAACCAGATTTCCCCTTAATATCCCGAGTTTCTTTTTTGTGGCGGCGACGCAGGCATCAAAACCTATGCCTAAATTATTTATGAATAAGCGGCCTTTGGCTTTGCCTAAATCAATGCGTCGGCGCTTCTGATGCCTTAATGAAGCAAGGGCATCGGCAATCCCACGGATTCCTACCATCTTGGACAGGTCATTTCCCGAACCCGTAGGGATAACCCCCACAGCCGTCTGGCTCAACTCTATGCCGTTTATGACCTCATTCAATGTCCCATCACCACCCACGACGAATATCTTTTGAAAACCCTCCTGTTCTGCCGCTTTTGCCAACTCTGTGGCATTCCCGACTCCTTGAGTAAGGACAAAAGAATAATCAACCCCCAGTTTCTTGATCTGTCTCTCGATATCCTTCCAGATAGCCGAGGTCTTACCGCCGCCGGCAACAGGATTGACAATAATCCTGATTCCTTCAGAATTGCGTTTTTCTGTCATCACTAGAAATAGATCAACCTAACGATTGCATACCCTATTCCCGTACTTATTGCTCCCAACAAAATCCCTTTCAGTATCTGCTTCGGTTCTTTTTTAAGATAAAACGAAGAAATGACCATACCCGCATATACCAAGGAGGCAAAAACCGTGAAAAGCGCATTACGGTAGTAAAGGGATATAAATATGGACAGTATGAGTCCTATGCCCGCGCGTAAATCCGCCTTAAAAATGATTTTTAAAATAAAAAACAGGGTCGAGCTGACAATAAACTGCATGGGATAATAGGAGAAAGGCACCGAGACCCTGGCAATGGTCAGGACAAGAAATGGGATGCCGCCAAGGGCTATCAAATCCCTGGCAACCTCTTTAAGCCATCTCTTTTCCATTGCTCAACCCCCTTTTTTTCTCTTAACCTTGATAAC
>JAZDOJ010000023.1:0-10240 GCA_043798795.1 Candidatus Omnitrophota bacterium | reverse complement strand
CCGAGCTTGTTAAGAAATTGAAAGGTTAACCCGTGGAAAGAGAACTGAAAGTCAAAGAGATCATCCAGAGGACTTATAATGTCAAAAGCGTGCGGTTGGCTCTTGAAGGAGAGCCGCAGTACCAGGCCGGGCAATTCGGCTGTTTCGCTCTTAAGGCAGAGAAGGAATGCAAACGATACCTTTCCCTCTCGAGTTCTCCGACGGAAAGAGGGTATATCGAGTTCACCAAGAAACTGACGGAAAGCGGCTTCTCCCGTTTATTAAATGGTTTAAAGCCAGGGGATTCTTTAAAGGCAGCCTATCCGCAGGGCAAATTCACGCTGGAGGCTTCAGGTAACAAAATAGCATTCCTCTCCGGCGGTATTGGCATTACACCGATAAGAAGCATGTGTAAATTTAGCGTAGATAAGAATTTGGGCAAGGATATCGTCCTTTTATACGCCAACCGTTCCATCAATGATATTGTTTTTAAGGAAGACTTTGATCAGATGCAGAAACAGGTTTCCGGCTTGAGGGTCAGCCATGTGCTTTGCGAGCCGGCCCCCGGATTTCAGTGCACGGCCGGTACCATCAATGCCCAGGTCATCAAGAATGAAATCCAGGATTACCTGCAGCGCAAATTTTATCTTTGCGGCCCTCCGGGGATGGTAGAGGTGATGAAGAAGATTCTGGAGTCGGAATTAAAAGTTCCTCAAGAAAATATCATTACCGAGAATTTCCAAGGGTATTAAAGGAGAATGCCATGGCCGTTTTAGAGATATTACCTAAAATATATTCCGTAGGTGTGGTGGATTGGAATGTGCGCACCTTTCACGGCCACACCTATTCGACGAAGAGAGGCACGACGTATAATGCCTACCTTGTTCTGGATGAAAAAATTGCTCTGGTGGATACGGTGTTAGGTTCTTTTCACCATGAGTTTATTGCCAATATCAAGCAGGTGGTTTCTCCAGAGAAGATCGACTATGTGATTGCCAACCACGTTGAGACGGATCATTCCGGAACGCTTCCTGAGATCATGAAACTTTGTCCCCACGCCAAGGTCTTGGGTACGGAAAAATGCAGAGAGGGATTGAATAAGCATTATTATGGCGATTGGGATTTTCAGGTGGTCAAGACAGGAGATAAGCTTAAGCTCGGCAAGAGAACGCTCACCTTCATCGAAGCGCCCATGATCCATTGGCCGGACAGCATGTTCACCTATTGCGTCGAAGATAAATTGCTCCTGCCCAATGATGCCTTTGGCCAGCATTATGCAACGAGCGAGCGGTTTGATGATGAGGTAGATGCTTGCGCGCTGATGGATGAGGCTGCCAAATACTACGGCAATATTCTCTGGCCTCTGGGTTCGGTGATCCTCAAAAAGATCGAAGAGATACAGAAGATGAATATCCCGATTGCGATGATCGCGCCTAGCCACGGCATCATCTGGCGCAAGGACC
Organism: Candidatus Omnitrophota bacterium; assembly: GCA_043798795.1. Classification (GTDB taxonomy): domain Bacteria; phylum Omnitrophota; class Gorgyraeia; order Gygaellales; family Profunditerraquicolaceae; genus JBDRKE01. The sequence goes on along the minus strand of JAZDOJ010000023.1, from coordinate 8,798 downwards.
CGGGTAGAATCGTCTCGGCTTATGTCTCCTGGGCCAAGAATGAGGTCAAGGACAAGGCGGTTGTGGCTTATGAGACCATGTGGGGGGCCACCGAAAAGATGGCCAGAAAGATAGCTGAGGGCATCATGTCGGAGGGCGTGAGTGTTAAGCTTTTCGATGTCGCATCCGGCGACCGAACGGAGATCATAAAAGAGATGCTGGATTCAAAAGGTTTTATGTTCGGCTCATCGACCCATGACAATGGCATACTTCCCAACTTTGCCGGCTTCCTGCAGTTCGTCAAGGGGTTGCATCCTAAGAACAGAAAGGCCAGCGTTTTTGGTTCCTATGGCTGGGCAGGAGGAGCGGTCAAGGAGATAGAGAGCGTTCTTAAAGAAGCAGGGGTGGAGATTGCGCAACAGGGCTTTTCCGTGAAATACGTGCCGGATGAGAATGAAATGAAGCGGTTATTTGAATATGGGCGGGATTTTGCTAGGAAGATAAAATGAAAAGGCTATCTGACGATATAATCCATTTTTTCCAGGACCAGGGATGCGTGATCGTTTCTACAATAAGCAAGAGAGGCGCTGTCCATTGCTCCTGTAAAGGGATCGTCAAGATTGATGGGAAAGGCTACATCTATCTTTTGGATCTTTACAAAGGCAAGACGTACCAGAATCTAAAAGGCAACCCGCACATCAGCCTGACGGCCATCAATGAGCACAGGTTTACAGGATATTGTCTTCAAGGGAAAGCAAGGATCGCCTCGGAAAAAGTCTTGCCGGTTGCCATCAGGAGCGCCTGGGAAGACAGGATCACCCGCCGTCTGACCCATAGGCTTTTGAGGAATATCCACGAAGAGAAAGGCCACCCAAAACATCCTGAAGTGTTGTTGCCGAAACCCAAATACATGATCGTGATGCGGATAGAAGGCGTGGTGGATCTATCTCCTGCTCACCTCAAGTAAGAAAGGATGATCATATGGATAAGAATGTCAAAGTCTACAGCACGCCCACATGCCCCTGGTGCATCCGCACCAAGCAATTTCTGAAAGATAACAATATTCCTTTTGAGGATGTCGATGTTTCCTCAAACCAGCAGGCAGCGGAAGAGATGGTCCAGAAGTCTGGCCAGATGGGAGTTCCGGTTTTGGATATCAACGGCCAGATGATTGTGGGTTTTGATAAAGGGAAGATCAATTCAGCCCTGGGATTATAAAATATGATGGATCTGATTGTCATTGGTGCAGGCCCTGCCGGCATCACGGCGAGTGTCTATGCTGCCCGTAAAAAAATGAATCTTTTGGTGATCAGCAAGGATATCGGCGGCCAGGCAGCCTGGAGTGGCGATATCGAGAATTATACCGGGTATCAGTTTATCACAGGGCCGGACCTGACAGCCAAGTTCGAAGAGCATATGCGTAAGTACGCCATTCCTCTTAAGGAACAGGAGACCGCGACACTTGTCGAAAAGACAAACGACTTCCTTAAGGTTATAACCGATAAAGATACATACGAAGCCAGGGCTGTCATTGTTGCCTCGGGCAAAAGGACCAAAGAGCTGCATGTCCCAGGGGAGAAAGAACTTAAGAATAGAGGGCTTACGTATTGCGCGACATGCGACGGTCCGCTCTTCGCGGATAAGGATGTAGCTGTTATCGGAGGGGGCAATTCAGCCCTGGATGCGGCTTTGCAGTTGATAAAGATTGCCAGGCATACCACTATCATCAACATAACGCAAGCGTTGGGTGGAGACCCTGTTATGCGCGAGAAGGTCGAGGCCAGTCAGGCCATCACCATCATGAATAACGCCCAGGTAACCGCTGTTTTGGGAGAGAAGTTCGTCTCGGGTATCAGGGTCAAGCGGCAGGATAAAGAGGAGACTCTTTCCGTCCGGGGCGTGTTCGTGGAGATCGGCTTGCTGCCTAATTCGGAATTCGTGCGGGGGGTAGAATTAAACGAGCGTAAAGAAATCAAGGTGAATGCGAGCAACGAAACTAACATCCCGGGAATCTTTGCTGCCGGAGATGTCACGGATGTTCCGGAAAAACAGATTATCATTGCTGCCGGAGAAGGCTCCAAGGCAGCGTTAAGTGCCTTCCGGTATCTTGCCCAGCATAAATTTTAAGCCCTTTTACATTATGGAAGAACATCGAGAGTTTCAGCAGAGAAGAAGATTAAAGCAGTTTTTCATGGTCCCTGCCTTTGTGGTTCTTCTGGTGATGGGGTGGTTTTATCCGTTGCTGGGCTATTTTGTCCCCCTTTGCATGCTGTTTGGGATAGCCTTAAGCTTCTCTTACGGCCGCAAATGGTGCGACTGGTATTGCCCCCGGGGAAGTTTTTATGATGCTTATGTTTCTGCGGTTAGCCCCCAAAAAGAAATACCTCCTTTTTTAAAAAGTGTGGGCTTTAGAATAGCGGTGCTGGCTTTCTTTATGTTGGTCATGACCTTTCATCTCCTCAGGCGCTGGCCAGACCCTTACAGAATAGGCGCTTTCTTTGTAACCCTTATTACCATAACGACAGCCGTAGGAATCATCCTGGCCCTTATCTTTCATCAACGCACCTGGTGCCTGATCTGTCCGCTCGGCACCCTGGCGAACCTCATCGGCCGAAACAGGCGGCTGATTCAAATTGATTCCCATCTGTGCGTCGAATGCAAGCTGTGCGCAAAGGTCTGCCCTGTCCAGATAAAACCTTATTCTTTCAAGAAAGAGGGGATATCATTCGTCAAAGAGGGGGATTGCCTGAAGTGTGGCCTATGTCTTGCCGCCTGTCCCAAGCAAGCGCTTAAATCTCTCGCGTCTTAAGCCTCCTCCAGTAATGTCTAATGGCATGTCCAGCGGGTGACTGCCGAGACGAAGACCTTGCCCGCCCGCAGTGAAAACGAGGACGGGCGAGGTGGATCGGCAGGCAGGACCCGCCTCATACTATTATATTTACAAATCCTCATCCCCGTACTATAATAATGAACAAATATGAAGAAAAAGTTAGGTTTTGATAACGAGAAGTACCTTAAAGAACAAACCTCAGAGATATTAGACAGGGTCAAGAAGCTTGGCAATAAGCTGTATCTTGAGTTTGGGGGTAAATTGTGTTTTGACTACCATGCGGCCAGGGTCCTGCCTGGCTATGACCCCAACGTCAAGATGAGGCTTCTGCAACAGTTAAAGAATAAGATCGATATCGTCCTGGCTATCTACGCCGGAGATATTGAAAAGGGGCGCGTGCGCGGAGATTTTGGCATCACCTATGATGCCGCGACCCTTAAGCTCATCGATGACCTGAGAGTCTGGGATTTAGGGATTTTGGCCGTGGTGATCACGCGTTTCACCCATCAGCCTTCGGCCATCATGTTTAAGAACAAATTAGAACGCCGAGGTGTAAAAGTTTATTTGCATTACCCCATCGATGGATATCCGGCGGATGTGGATTTGATTGTCAGCGATAAAGGGTTTGGCAAAAACGAATTTATCGAGACCAAAAACCCTATCGTGGTGGTCACGGCACCCGGCCCCAATAGCGGTAAGCTCTCCACGTGCCTATCGCAACTCTATCATGAACACCAGAGGGGTATCAGCGCCGGTTACGCAAAATTTGAGACCTTTCCTATCTGGAATCTTCCCTTAAAGCATCCGGTCAATCTGGCTTATGAGGCCGCTACCGCTGACATTTTGGATTTTAATCTTGTGGATCCGTTCCATTTGAGCAAATACAATAAGACAGCCATCAATTACAACCGGGATGTGGAAAGTTTCCCGATCTTGAAGTTGATCCTGGGTAGGATCCTGGATAAGGAGGTAAATCTGCCCGTGTACAACTCACCCACCGATATGGGAGTGAATCGCGCTGGCTTTGGAATTGTCGATGATGCAATGGTCCAGGAGGCGGCCAGGCAGGAGCTCATCAGGAGGTACTTTCGATATCATGCGGAGTATGTCTTGGGGATAGAGAAGAAAGAGACGGTCGATAAGGTCATCCTCTTGATGGAAGAGATGGGTGTTAAGGTAACGGACAGGGGGGTTGTGGAAGTGGCCAGGCGCGCGGCAGAGGAGGCGGAGGCAAAAGGCAAGGGCCATGAAGGGATTTCTTGCGCAGCGGCCATTCAATTGAATGACGGCCGGATCCTTACCGGAAAAAATTCAGGATTGATGCATGCGGCCTCAAGCCTCATCTTGAATGCGGTCAAGGTCTTGAGCCATATCCCTGATGAGATCCTTCTGCTTTCTCCCCACATCATCAACCAGATCGCGAAATTAAAAGAAGGCATCCTGGCTATGGAATCGGAAAGCCTGGACTTGGAAGAAACCCTCATTGCCCTTTCCATCAGTGCCACGACCAATCACACTGCGGAGCTGGCCATGCAGAAACTCGTAGAACTCAGGGGCTGCGAAGTTCATATGACACATATCCCTACCCCCGGAGACGAGGTGGGCCTGAAAAGATTGGGCGTGAATCTCACGACGGATGGGAAATTCTCTTCCCGTAATCTCTTTGTCACTTAAAACCAAAATCATCTAAAGCCATGAATATCAGGAAGCATCAGGCGGAGATCGGATTTTTTGTCCTCGTAGCGACGTTTTTTCTTTTGTGGTTCATGGGCCGCTTTTTTAATCTGGATACGTCTTCCCTGCAAGCCGCACTGGCAAGATTCCCTTTATTCTTAAGAGGGCTTCTTTTTATTGTTCTCTATGTGGCGGTAACCTTCTTTGTCTTCTTTTCCAAAGACTTCTTCTGGCTGGCGGGAGCGCTTTTATTTGGTGCCGCAACCAGCACGCTGCTCATCTTTATCAGCGAACTCATCAATGCCTTTATCCTTTTTTTCCTGGCGCGTTTCTTAGGCAGGGCCTACGTGGATAAACGCCTGAGTGACCGTTATAGGAAACTGGACGAGAAGTTGGCTGGACTTCCTTTTTTCTGGCTTTTTCTGATGAGGGCTGTCCCCTTAATCCCTTATCGATTTCTGGACTTGGCCGCAGGCCTGACGAGGCTCCGTTTTAGAAGGTATCTGGCCGCCTGCATCCTGGGGACGCCGCTTAAAACATTTTGGATACAGAGCATCCTGGTATCCGTCGGAGACAATATTTACAAAAATCCTTACGCCGTCGCAGAATATTTTCTGGATCACCAGACGCTGTTGTTTTTGAGCTTCCTGTATGTCCTAGGCGTTATCCTGGTGGTCTTTAAGATGGCCCATCGAGGTTAAAACCATGTCCGTAACATTAAAATTTTTGGGTGCCGTTAGAACGGTGACAGGTTCCAGCCACTTGATTACGGCAGGTAAAACTTCAATATTGCTGGATGCCGGATTATTTCAGGGCAAGCGCGATGAGTTTTATAAGATTAACACCACTTTCCATTTTAATCCGCGCACACTCAACGCCCTGGTGCTTTCGCATGCGCATATCGACCATTGCGGGAATATCCCGAACCTCGTCAAAAAAGGCCTACGGTGTAAAATCTATACGACTTCCGCCACAAAGGATCTCTGCCGTCTGATGCTGGAGGATTCAGGCAAGGTCCAGGAGGAAGATGTCCGTTACGTCAACAAGATCAATAAACGGATGGACCTGCCTTTAAGAAAGCCGCTCTACACCCGGAAAGAGGCAGGGAAGGTGATGGGCCGTTTTCGCTCCATTTATTACGGGCATAAATTCTGCGCGGCTAAAGACATCTTTGTCACTTTGTACGATGCCGGCCATATCCTGGGCTCCAGCGTCACTGTTCTCGATATAAAGGATGGGGCCAAGATTATCCGCCTGGGGTATGCTGTGGACCTGGGGAGAAAGAATTTGCCCCTTCTGAATGATCCGGTGGTCCCCAGAAATTTGGATTATCTGATTATCGAGAGCACCTACGGAGGCCGCTTTCACAGGCCTATCGAAGAAGCCAAAAGTAAGTTACGCGAGGCAATCCAGCGGACCATTGAGCGCAAGGGTAAGATCCTTATCCCTTCCTTTACCTTAGAGCGCACGCAGGAAGTTATCTTTTTCTTGAATGAGCTTTTAAAAGAAAAACTCATTCCCTCGGTGCCCATCTATGTTGACAGCCCCCTGGCGACGGATATTACCGAGGTCTTTAAATACCATTCGGATTACTTTGATGAAGAAACACGCAGCGCCATCAAAAGGGGAGATAACCCCTTTGAATTGTTGAACTTGAGGTACATCCGCGAGCAGAAGGTATCCAAAAGCTTGAATAACGACAAACGGCCGATGATCATCATTGCCGGCTCAGGCATGTGCGAATCGGGAAGGATCCTGCACCATTTAAAAAACAACATCGAGGACTCCCGCAATACGATCCTGGTCGTAGGATACATGGCGCAGGACACACTGGGCAAAAGGATCGTCGATAAACAGCGCTTTGTGCGTATCTTCGGGGTGGAGCATGAATTGAACGCTGAGGTTGTGGTGATCAATGCCTTCTCGGGCCATGCGGACCAAAACGAACTGGTTGATTATGTTTGCGGCTGCCTTCCCCTGAAATCCGTATTTTTGGTCCATGGAGACATCGACCAGTCTCAGGCGTTATATGAGGTTCTTAAACAAAAAGGGTTAAACGTCAGCATGCCGGTGCCTGGTGAAGAGGTCTTGCTTGATTGAGGATTGTGTGTTAATATCTTTTCACTGATAAGAACTTTTTTATAAAGATCCAGAAAACGAAGGGGGAATACAATGACAGGAGGTTTTTCAACACCGAAGAAAGACAAGGCCGTAAAGGTTTCTTGTGGGATGCAGGTGAAGACTGGCCAGATACTCGTCAGGGGCCTTGCGGCCTATAAAGCGGGACTCAACGTAAAAGGAAAGGACGCCTTGCATGCCCTTTGTCCGGGCAAGATTTATTTTTCAAAAAAGAAAACCAGCAAAGGAAAAATCCGCACGTTTGTAAATATCGAGCCTGCCGCGAAATAAAGATGGTTGAATCAAAAGATGCTTTATTCGATAAGGCCAAGAAATACGCCTCGTTAAAATACGGTCTCTGGTTCCTGGATACCTTTTATGTTCTTTTTCTTCTTTGGGCGTTCCTGGGCCTGGGGCTTTCCAGGCTCCTCGTGAAAAAGGTGTCCGCTCTTGGGCCGAGTCAGATTTTCATCCTTCCCGGCTATCTTTTTATGCTCCTTTTCCTTTATTTTCTTTTGGGTTTTCCCTTAAACTATTATCGCTCCTATGCCTTGGAGCATAAATTTTGTTTATCCAGCCAGAATTTCCGCGGATGGTTCTTTGACCAGCTCAAGGCAGGCATGCTTTCCTACGTCCTCGGCCTGATCCTTTTAAGCGCCTTTTATTTCATCCTGGAGCATTATCCATCCGTCTGGTGGCTGGTTGTTTCCCTGTTCTGGATATTTTTTAGTCTGGTCTTGGCCAAGCTGGTTCCCGTGATCATTATCCCTTTGTTCTTTAAATATAAGAAACTCGAAGATAGCGCCTTAAGGGAGACGATTATGAATCTGGCAGGCAAGATGAAGGTAAAAATCCTGGATTGTTTTGAAATAGACTTTAGCAAAAAGACCCTGAAAGCCAACGCGGCCTTTGTGGGGTGGGGAGCCACCCGCAGGGTCATCCTGGCAGATACCTTAAAGGATAAATACAGTTACGATGAGATTGAAGTGATCCTGGCGCATGAATTTGCTCATTACAAACTGAAGCATCTCTTAAAACTTCTTCTGGCGAATGCTTCCGTGATCGTGGGGTGTTTCTACCTCATCTTTAAGACCAGCGCACCTTTTTTGGGATTCTTTAAATTGTCTTCTTTACAAGAGCTGGCAGCCCTGCCGCTCATCCTTTTGTATTTTGTGGTGTTTGGAATTCTGATGCAGCCATTCGAAAATTATATGAGCCGCAGGCTCGAGCGCCATGCCGACCGGATGGCGCTGGAGGTCACCGGATCAAGAGGCGCCTTTATCTCGATGATGGATAAATTAGCCACGCAGAATCTTTCGGATAGGAACCCTCATCCGATTATCAAATTCTTTTTCTTTGATCATCCACCCATAGCAGAACGCATCGCTAGTGCTCAGGATTTAAAATGAGAAAAAGCATAACCACCAAGACCGGCGACAAAGGCATGACGTCCTTGTTAGGAGGCAGGCGCGTCAGAAAAGACCATATCATCGTAAGAACGTGTGCCCAGTTGGATGAATTGTGTTCTTTTTTGGGGCTGGCGAAGAGTCTCTTGAGTGAGAAAGCATGCAAGAAACTGTTGGAATCCATCCAGAAAGATTTATACGTCATCTGCTCGGAAGTGGCTTGTCAGAAGAACTTCGCCAGGAAGTTAAAGAGAAGGATAGGAAGAGACCATATCAAGAGATTGGAAGACAGGATTTGTGACTTGGAGAGTCGTCTTAAAATCAAGAAATGCTTTACCTTGCCGGGTGAAAATTCTGTTTCAGCGCTTCTGGATGTGGCCAGGACCGAATGCCGCAGTGCCGAAATCAGTATCGTGATACTCAAAAACAGGGAATTCCTGCACAATGGTTTCATCCCCATCTACGTCAACAGATTATCCGACCTGCTGTATCTTCTGTCGCGTTCCCTTGGCGACAAATCTCCCCGATAAGTAAAGATAAAAGACCCTGTCGAGCGCGTTCGCTCAGGCCGCCTCTACCGTTGGTATATAAGGCAGGACCCACAAAATCTGGCTTGTACAGCCGAAAGCGAAACCATAAAATTTATTTACTAAGGAAGCTGAGGATGAGGTGGGCGGCACGAAGGCTCGCCCCCCTTTCGCCAAGGGAGGTCTTGACTTGAATGAGGTCGTTTTTCATCTGCTGCAAGCGCGAAGGGCTATTGAGGAGATTTAAGGTTTCTTTGGCTATTT
>JAZDOJ010000042.1:0-4395 GCA_043798795.1 Candidatus Omnitrophota bacterium | reverse complement strand
GGATTCGCATCTGGGCCATGTGTTTAATAACGGACCTAAGCCGACGGGCTTACGTTATTGCATCAATTCCGCAGCCCTTCGTTTTATCCCGAAGGAAGATCTAGAAAAAGAGGGCTTGGGCCAATACAAAGAGCTTTTTGAGAAGTAAAACGAAAGCATGGATTCTTTTCCTCTGTATCCTGATTTCAGGCCGCTTGAGCTCGATGATGCGGCCCTGTTTGATAAAGCCTTCAGGGAGGACCCACCCTTTGGCCTCATGGGTGCTGCGATAAAAGTCAACGACGGCCTTGTCGCCGCATGCCTGGCGCAAAGATTAAACCCCTCAACCCTCGTGATGCATATGCTTAAAGCCGATTCCCAAATAACAGGCCTCCATCAAAGTTTCCTGCAGGAATTTCTCACCCGCCAGGCCCAGGGTTTTGAGTTTATCAACCTGGAGCAGGATCTGGGGATAGGGGGGTTACGCAAGGCCAAACTTTCTTATCAGCCTTGTGCTCTGGTCAAGAAGTATACGCTTGGGCTTTCGTAAGGAATGAGGATCCTTTTTATGTTAAGACAAAGATTTCGGGAGGTAGGCATCCGCTCTCTTATTCAAACGAGCTGGGAGGTCTGCTGGCCGATGGTGTTCATCATGTTCTTCATTTTTCTCATCGGTTTCAGCGATGTTTACGTGGCCGGAAGGATCAGCAAAGAAGTGCAGGCTTCTTACGGAGTCGTTGCACAAATGTATTTTATTTTCAGCATTATCGGTTTTGCCCTGACCGTCGGGAGTGTCTCGGTTATTTCCCGGGTATTCACCTCTTCAAAAAATGACGCGCTCCATACAGCTGTGGATTCCTCCCTTATGAGCGCTGCGGTCGCCGGCGTGCTACTGAGTATCACAGCCATGATCTTTTCTCGTTTTCTGATCCAGAGTTTGAATATACCCGAAGTCCTTAAAGGATACGCTGTATCACTGATGCAAATTTATTCATTCGGCCTCCTTTTTAATTACATGCTTTTAAACAGTAATGGAATCTTACGCGCCTGCAAGATGACCAGGAAATCCCTGGTGACGATGGCTGTGGTGTGTTTATTGAACATCGCTCTTAATTTTACCCTAACGTTTCTCACCCCTTTAAGGTTTAAGGGAATCGCTGTGGCAACGGTCTCGAGCGCTTTGATTGGGTGCCTCTTGAATTTATTTTTCTTGAAACGCATGATGACGGGTAAGTTCCGATTCTCCTTCCCCATAACCCGCAAGATTATCAGCATTGGCTGGCCTATGGGGCTGCTTCAGATTCTCTGGCAGATGGCGGCACTGGCCCTTTTTCTGATTTTGGGAGCGCTGCCTGAGCATAAGGTAGAGATTATGGCGGCTTTTACCAATGGCCTCAGAATTGAGGCCGCGATTTTTCTTCCGGCGTTTGCCTTTAATATGGCGGCAGCGGTCGTCATCGGAAATTTTCTTGGCCAGGAAAATAAAAAGGACGCCTTTTCAGGAGGTATCATTACAGCCCTTTTGGGTGTTGTTATTGTTTCTGTCCTGACCTTGATTATTATTTTTAATGCACGCCTGATTGCCGGAGTGCTTTCTAAAAACGAAATTGTCATTGAGGCGTGCGTCCGCTACATACGCATCGCCCTGCTTTTTGAGCCGGTGATGGCCTGGGCCGTTATTCTGGCGGGTGGGCTTAATGGCGCCGGAGATACCAAAAGTGTGATGCTGATTGTGGCGCTGTGCGTGTGGGTGGTGCGTGTCCCTTTGAGCTACCTGCTGGCGTTGCATTTTTCCCTGGGAGCACAGGCGGTCTGGTGGTCCATGAATATCTCTATATTGATTCAGGCTGTTTTCATCTCCCGCCGGTACTTTTCCAGGCGGTGGCTGGATCATGAGCCTATTGAGCTTACTGTTTAATCTTGCAAAAGGAGAGTTCGGTGAAAAAAGATCCTGTGTGCGGAATGGAAGTAGATGAACAGAAGGCCATCCAGATAGAAAAGGAGGACCGGATCTATTATTTTTGCAGCAAGGCCTGTAGGGATAAGTTTCTGTCTGACGGCGGCAGAAAACAAGCAGGGTGCGGCCATGATCATACAGGGCATCATGCGCATATGGTTGCTGATTTCAGGAAGAAATTCTGGATATCATCCCTTCTGACTTTACCTATACTCATTCTTTCTCCCATGATCCAGCAGTTTTTTGGCCTGGGGGAAGCGATCAGGTTTACAGGGGATATCTATATTCTTTTTGGCCTGTCTTCCGTCGTCTTTTTTTACGGCGGTTACCCGTTTCTTAAGGGGCTCCTGGATGAGCTTAAGATGAAGCAACCGGGCATGATGACCCTGATAGCGATTGCCATGATGACCGCTTATCTATATAGTGCGGCGGTGGTCTTTGGTTTAAGCGGCAAGATATTCTTCTGGGAGCTGGTGACTTTAGTGGATATCATGCTTCTTGGCCACTGGATTGAGATGAAGTCTGTTATGGGTGCATCGCGGGCGCTGGAAGAACTGGTCAGGTTGATGCCTTCCCAGGCCCATAAAGTCATGCCTGATGGAAGCACGCAGGATATCCCTCTTGAGGGGTTAATTGTCAATGACAGGATTATCGTTAAACCGGGAGAAAAAATCCCGGCAGACGGCCGTATCATGGAAGGAGAAAGTGCCGTCAATGAAGCCATGCTGACCGGTGAATCCAGGCCTGTGCCAAAGAAATCAGGAGGCCAGGTTATCGGGGGCTCTCTGAATGGAGAAGGGTCTCTAACGGTACAAGTCGAGAAGACCGGCGAAGATTCTTTTTTAGCACAGATCATCTCTTTGGTGAAAGTCGCACAGCAAAGCAAATCCAGGACTCAGGACCTGGCGAACCGTGCCGCTCTTTGGTTAACCCTGATAGCCCTCTTGGCAGGGTGCGTTACCCTGTTTGTCTGGCTCCTCGTTTTGAATAAGGATTTTGCATTTGCGCTGGAGAGAACCGTAACCGTTATGGTCATAACCTGTCCGCATGCTTTGGGTCTGGCTATTCCTCTGGTGGTTGCGGTTTCAACAGCCCTGGCTGCAGGAGGAGGGTTGCTCATTCGTAACAGAGTTGCTTTTGAGACGGCCAGGAACATCCAGGCTGTCATATTCGATAAGACGGGGACCCTGACAGAAGGGTCCTTCGGCGTGACCGATAAAATAACTTTTTCCAAAGAGATAAGTGAGGAGGGACTTCTAAAGTTGGCGGCTTCCGTCGAGGCGCGCTCTGAGCATCCTATTGCCAAGGGGATTGTTTCTTCTGCAAAAGAAGTTTTTCCTGTTGAGGGATTTAAGGCGATAACAGGTAAAGGTGCAGAAGGTCAAGTCAATGGTCAGGATATAAAAGTGGTAAGCCCCGGCTACTTACGGGAGAAGAACATTCCGGTTCTTGATGAAAGAGTGAAGTCGATCACCTTGCAGGGCAAGACCCTCGTTTTTGTCTTGATAGACGCAAAGTTGAAGGGGGCCATTGCGCTTGCTGATAAGATCAGGCCTGAATCAAAACTTGCGATTTCCAAACTTAAAGAAATGGGGATTAAATGCATGATGCTCACAGGGGATAATAAACAAGTGGCGCAATGGGTGGCGCAAGAGATCGGCCTGGATGAATATTTCGCCGAAGTCCTGCCTCAGGAAAAGGCGTTGAAGGTCAAGGAAGTCCAGCAAAGAGGCTTGATTGTTGCCATGGCGGGTGACGGCGTGAACGATGCGCCTGCCTTAGCCCAGGCCGACGTGGGTATCGCTATCGGCGCCGGAACGGATGTGGCGGTTGAGACAGCGGATATCATCCTTGTCAGGAATAATCCCCTGGATATCGTAGCTATCCTTGGGTTGGCGCGTGCCACCTATAAAAAAATGGTGCAGAACCTGGTATGGGCGACGGGTTACAATTCATTTGCGATTCCCCTGGCAGCGGGAGTCTTCTATAAGTGGGGGGTCATTTTAAGCCCGGCCATAGGCGCTGTGCTGATGTCCTTAAGCACGATCATCGTCGCCATCAACGCCCGCCTTCTTCGCATTCCTCAAACAGGCCAGCGGGTCCTGCCCAAAGGCGTCAGCTCATGGGCCCCTTCCCGCAGAAGGCGGGACACTTGCCCTCCTTATGGGCAAGGTGCCGCCCAGTGTGGATCCTCCCATTCGCTGACATCCTTTGGTCACCCGCTGGCAGTAGTCCAAGTCACCCATAAAATCTAAAGTTGCATGAGCGACCTCAAGCGAGAAAAGCAACAGGGGCATTTCATAAGAGATGCGAGAAAATGATTTGGTAATTTTTGAAGTCATGATATAATCAATAAAAGAGAAGGGAGGAGATGGATGGGGTTGATTTCGCTTTTGTTCGCCAATCCGATCGCCTTTGTTGTATTGGCCGTGTTGTTGCTTTATTCCGTAATCGCCCAT
>JAZDOJ010000019.1:0-30857 GCA_043798795.1 Candidatus Omnitrophota bacterium | reverse complement strand
TAAGGAAGCTGAGGATGAGGTGGGCGGCACGAAGGCTCGCCCCCCTTTCGCCAAGGGAGGTCTTGACTTGAATGAGGTCGTTTTTCATCTGCTGCAAGCGCGAAGGGCTATTGAGGAGATTTAAGGTTTCTTTGGCTATTTTCTCAGCAGTAGCATTAAACTGAATGAACTCCCGCACGATCTGTTTTTGGGCCACGATATTGACCATACCTATATAGGGAAGCTTGACCTGTCCGCGGTATAGAAAATAGTTCAGAGGATTCATCTTATAGATAATCACTAGCGGCTTTTCCATCAAAGCCGTTTCAAGAGTTGCCGTGCCTGAAGCAACCAGGCAGAAGTCTGCGGCATTGAGGCAATCATAAGTTTTATCTTCGATGGTGATCAGGTCCAAATCCAGCCCGTGACTGAGGCGATTATAAACGTTCCAGGGGATCTGCGCAGATTTTGCGATAATGAATTGAACGTTTCCCATGCCTTTCTGGATGATTAGGGCTGCCTTTAACATGACCGGAAGGATGTTTTTTACTTCCTGCATTCTTGAGCCAGGCAGCAGCGCTATCGTTTTTTTGGAACCCAGAAGCGCATGAGTGCGCAGGAAGGCCTCTTTTTCCACTGTCGGCTTGACCTCATCCAGGAGCGGGTGGCCTACAAAGGAAGCCTCCACGCCGTATTTTTTGTAAAAGGCTTCCTCAAAGGGAAACAGCACCATCATCTTATCGATATATTTCTTGATGGTTTTAACCCTGCCTGGCCTGGAAGCCCAGACCTGAGGACTGGTGTAATAAAGCACAGGAAGCAATCTATCGAGTTTCCTGGCCAGTCTCAGATTAAACCCGGAAAAATCCACTAGAATCAGGGCATCCGGCCTTTCCTCTTTGATTTTTTTTAAGATGAGTTTTTGGAGACTAAGAAAGAGGGGAAGTTTCTTCAGGACGTCAAAGAGGCCGATAACACAGAGGTCTTTGATATTGTAAAAAACTTGCGCTCCGGCCTCCTTCAGGCGTTCACCACCCACCGCCGACACTCTCAGGCTGGGATCTAGCTTTAATATTTCTCTGACCAGGCCTGCGGCATTCATGTCACCCGAAGCTTCTCCGCAGACGATCAGGATGTGCCTTATTTGTGCCATATCAGGTTTTGGATCTTTAAGGCCAGGGCCAAGGCATCTCTGGCCACGGCTCCGGATACCAGGGGTTCCAGGTTAAGTCTTACGCACTCAAGGAAGGATTCCATTTCTTTCTGTAAGGGCTGTTCCTTTTCAATGGGCAGGTTTTCTTTCGTAATCGCAAGGCCGCTTTTTTTATAGATGCATGCCTCTGCGTTCTTATAATCCAAAGATATATAGGTATCTTTCTGGAAGATCCGGATCTTACGCATCACTTCATCAGAGACGCGGCTTGCCGTCAGATTGCAGACACAGCCGTTCTTAAAGGTGACGCGGGCATTGGCGATATCTTCCAAAGGCGTCAAGACAGGCACGCCCACAGCCTCGACCTGCTTCAGAGGAGAATCTACTAACCCCAAAATAATGTCGATGTCGTGAATCATCAGGTCCAGCACCACGCCGACATCCGTGGAGCGGTTAGAAAAAGGGCTGAGGCGGTGGCATTCGATAAATTTAGGGCTTTCAATAAGTTTTCGGGTAGCGCTAAAAGCAGAATTGAACCTTTCAATATGTCCGACCTGTAAGACGAGACGGTTCTTTTGAGCGATTTTAATCAGGGTGTCGGCCTCTTTAAGATTAACCGTAAAGGGTTTTTCAACCAGGACAGGGATGTTATTATTTAAGAAGTCAGCCGCGATCTCAAAATGGGAGCTCGTGGGAGTGGCGATACTAACTGCATCCACTTTGCCAAAAAGCTGGCGATAGTCAGGGAATCCAGGAACACCCAGGCGCCCGCTTATCTCAAGGAGGCGCTCTTGTCGGGTATCACAGACACCTACCAGCTCACAGATGTCCAGTTCCCCGTAGACCTTGGCATGAAGGCTACCTAAATGGCCCACCCCGACCACAGCTATCCGTATCTTATCCATGGTAGAATCATAGCAAAAGGGCTCCTCATTTTCAACTGAAATCTTTGGTACTAAGGGCCCTCGGTGAATTTCTCAAATAAACGCAAAAAAATGTTGCTTGCATACAAAAGATGTGCTAAACTACTTTTCCTTTAGAAAGGAACGAAAGATGAAGGATTATTTAAGGTTACTTAAGTTTGCCAGGCCTTATTTAGGCACCTTTTTGGTGGCAGCCCTATTTATGGCCCTTTCTGCCATTTTTGACGGAGCCACTCTTACTATGATTGTGCCTCTAGCGGATAAGGTGCTCACAAACAAAAAAATCATTATTCCGAGCAAAATCCCGCCCTTTTTCGCCGATTTTATCGATAAAATAAACAATATGGCTCCGGAACTGCTTTTGAAATATATGGCTATCAGCATTGTGGCGCTTTTCTTGGTAAAAGGTATTGTTGGTTTTTTCCAGTCTTATCTTATGTCCAAAATAGGCCAGGCCGTGGTGCGGGATATCCGCGCCAAACTCTATGCCAAGCTTCAGATCCTTTCCTTAGATTATTTTACCCAGAAACGCGGGGGAGAGCTTATGTCGCGCATCACCTATGACGTCAGACTGGTGGAGAACGCTGTTTCCTATGGCGCGACGGATATGATCTATCAGACGCTTCAGGTAATTGTGTACACGTTTTTGACTGTATTTATCTATTTTAAGATGGCCCTGGTGTCTTTTGTGCTCTTGCCGTTGATAAGTTTTCCGATTATCAAGGTGGGCCGGATCTTAAGGAAGCTTTCCAAGAGATCCCAGGAAAAGATGGCGGATATCAACTCGCTGCTTTATGAAACGATTATCGGCGCCAGGATCGTCAAAGCCTTTAACATGGAGTCTTACGAGATCGATAAGTTTAACGCCTCCAATCAGGATTATTACAAGATTTCCATGAAATCCATCAAGCGCCTTTTGTTCTTAGGCCCCTTGACAGAGTTCCTGGGATGTATCGCAGGGATCCTCGTCTTTGTCTGGGGAGGTAAGGAGGTCATTGCCGGAAAGGTTTCTTTCGGCGTTTTCGGGCTTTTCCTGGGCGCTCTTCTTTCTCTTATCCGCCCCTTTAAGAAATTAAGTCAGGTGAATTCGCTCAATCAGCAGGCAGTGGCGGCAAGCCTGCGCATTTATGAGGTGCTGGATACGAAGCCTTCGGTAGTCGAGATCTTAAGGCCGGATCGCTTGACTGATTTCAGGGACAGCATCGTCTTTGAGGATGCCTGGTTTAGTTACGGCCATCTGCCGGTGCTTAAAGGCATTAATCTGGAGGTCAAAAGGGGCTCTTTGTTGGCTATTGTGGGCCGTTCCGGAACAGGGAAATCCACGCTGGTCGATCTGATCCCCCGTTTCTATGATCCGGAAAAGGGAAGGATTCTTATCGACGATATCGATATAAAAGATTACAGCCTAAAATCGTTGCGCCAGCAGATCGGGATTGTCACGCAGGAGACCATCCTTTTCAATGATACCATCAAAGCCAATATTTCCTATGGCTATGCCCGGGCCTCTGAGAAGGAGATCGAAGAGGCCGCTGTCCAGGCCCATGCCTACGACTTCATTAAAAGATTGCCTGACGGTTATGATACCGTCATTGGAGATAGAGGGGTGAAGCTTTCAGGAGGAGAGCGGCAGAGGCTTGCGATAGCGCGCGCCCTGCTGAAAAATCCGCCCATCCTGATTCTGGATGAAGCCACATCCCAGTTAGACACCGAAGCCGAACGCGTGGTCCAGGAGGCTCTGGATAAGCTTATGGAGGGGCGCACTGTGCTTGTCATCGCGCACCGGCTTTCGACCGTCAGGCTGGCCCATAAGATTATTGTCCTGGAAAAAGGGGTGATCGCAGAAGAGGGCACTCACATGCAGCTTCTGGCCAAGGACGGTATATACAAGCGTCTTTACCAAATACAAGAACTCTAAACGGGTTGCATTCAACTCATTCGCACAAGGGCTCACGCACGGTGCGTGAATGCAGGCTCACGTGCTTATTGAAGAAGGGAGAATAAAAAAGTGGCATCGGAATTGATTAAGCAGCTTTTAGAAGCAGGGGTTCATTTTGGGCATCAGAAGAAACGTTGGAATCCTAAAATGAAAAAATTTATTTTTGGGGAGAGAAGCGGCATCTACATCATCGACCTGGAAAAGACGGAAAGCTGTATCAATGCCGCGCGCGATTTTTTGCTGGATCTCGCCTCAAAGGGTGAATTCGTCATTTTTGTGGGAACAAAAAAACAGGCGCAAGAAGTGATGTTGCAGGAGGCGATACGCTCGGGCATGTACTATGTGACGGAGCGTTGGCCGGGTGGCCTTTTGACGAACCTCTCTACCATTAAGAAAAGCATTAACCGCCTGAAAGAGATCGAGGCTATGCGTTCAGACGGTACCTTTGCCAAGCTCACCAAAAAAGAGGTGGCCGGTCTTGAGAAAGAATTATTTAAATTAAACAAGAATTTTGCCGGGATTGTTAAGATGGAGCGCCTGCCCAAGGCGATGTTTGTTATTGACACGAAAAAAGAAGAGACGGCGGTCAGGGAGGCCAACAGGCTATCCATCCCTATCATAGGTCTTATCGATACCAATTCGAATCCCGATCTGATCCAGTATCCTATCCCGGGCAATGATGATGCCACGAAATCCATCCGGGTCATCGTGACTCTTATGAGCGATGCCATCATCGAAGGGAGAAAGAAATTTCTTTCCTACCTGTCTCAGGAAGGTGTGGCCATGAAAAAAGAGGAGAAGCAGGGTGAGGAAGTGACGGTTCTTCCCGAAGAAGAATCAGCCATCGAAGAGATCGAGGAGATCGTGGAGACCAAGGAGTCAGGGGAGGAGGAAGCTAAACCTGCGAAAAAGGGCCACGCGAAAAAGGCACCGGATGAGAAATCAAAGATCAGAAAGAGGGTATAGTCAAGATGGAAGTTTCATTGGATTTAATCAAAGAATTAAGACACAGGACCAGCGCCAGCATCGCGCAGTGCAAAAAGGCGCTGGAGGAATCCAAAGGCAATATCAAAGAGGCCGCCGAGATCCTGCGTAAACGCGGACTTGAAATCGCGCTGAAGTCGGCGAGCTCTGGGGTTCCCCGGGAAGGCCGGATTGAATCGTATGTCCATCTGGGCAATAAGATTGGCGTCTTGCTGGAAGTGAACTGCGATACGGATTTTGTGGCCAGGAATGAAGATTTTATTCAGTTCAACAAAGATATCTCTATGCAGATAGCCGCCTGCAACCCTTCTTTCTTAAAGAAGGAAGATGTTCCTGCTGCAACACTTAAAGGTGAAAAGGATAAGGAAGAATTCTACAAGAACCAATGCCTGCTGGAACAGCCCTTTGTCAAAGACCCCAGCATCATGGTCAAGGATTATTTAGGCAGCCTCGTGGCAAAGCTGAGTGAAAATATCTCCATCCGAAGGTTCGTGCGTTACAAGATCGGCGAATGATGCCTGCGAAATCCGTTTACAAGAGAATCGTCCTTAAGTTAAGCGGGGAGGCCCTCCAGGGCCAAAAGCCCCATGGCATCGATGATTATGTCCTTATTTCTATTGCCAACCAGATAAAAGAAATCCGCAAGTTGAAGGTGGAGGTCGCGCTGGTTCTGGGCGCAGGTAATATCTTCAGGGGCCAGGAAAACACGGGCTCCCGGGGATTGGATATGGACAGGCCTGTGGCCGACTACATGGGAATGCTCGCTACGATTATCAATGGCCTGGCCTTACAAAATGTCTTGGAGAAGGTGGGTGTGGCGACAAGGGTCATGACGGCCATAGAGATGGAACGCGTGGCAGAGCCTTACATCCGAAGAAGGGCGATCCGGCATCTGGAAAAGGGGCGCGTGGTCATTTTCGTAGCCGGCACAGGCAACCCCTATTTTACGACAGATACGGCGGCTGCCCTTCGCGCGATGGAGATCCAGGCTGATGTGATTCTTAAAGCCACCAAGGTCGACGGCGTTTATTCAGCTGATCCCCTCAAGGTCAAGACCGCAAAGAAATTCAGCCGATTAAAATATATTGATGTTTTGAAAAAGGGCCTCAAGGTCATGGATGCCACCGCCATCAGCCTTTGCATGGACCATCACTTGCCCATCGTCGTTTTTAATCTGAACAAAAAAGGCAACATCAGGCGCGTGGTCTTAGGGGAGGCAATCGGTACGGTTGTGGATGAGGCAGGAGGTAAGGCATGACGACCAAAGAGATTTTACACAATACCGAAGACAAAATGAAGAAGGCGCTTGAGTCGGTGACACGGGAGTTCTCGGAGATTAGAACCGGTCGTGCCAGCCCGCATCTGGTGGAAGGCCTGCATATCGATTATTATGGGGCGCCGACCCTTCTTAAGCAACTCGCTTCCATTTCAGCGACGGATGCGCATCTTATCGTCATCCAGCCGTGGGATATCAGTTGTGTGGCCGAGATCGAGAAGGCCATATTAAAGTCTAATCTGGGGATCACGCCTTCTAATGACGGCAAGGTCATCAGGCTTACCTTTCCGCCTTTATCCAAGGAGAGAAGACAGGAACTGGTCAAGGTCGTGCACCGAATGGCTGAAGAGGGAAAGGTGTCGCTACGCACCATCAGGCGCGATGCCAAGGAATCTTTAGAGAAGCTGGAGAAAGATAAGTCAATCGCCGAGGACGATAAATTCCGCGGGATCGACGAGTTACAGAAGGTCGTGGATAGGTATATCGTTAGAATAGACGAACTTTTAAAAAATAAAGAGAAGGAGATATTAGAGTTTTAGATTCGGGCCTCTAGCTCATCTGGTAGAGCACCACCCTTTTAAGGTGGGTGTGCCGCGTTCGAGTCGCGGGAGGCTCACTTAGATTATTCCGCGGCGAAAAGATCCTCCCACATGTTAGCGAGCGGGAGGACGTCCTCTCTAAAGTAGGACTGCGGAGAGGCCGGTCGCGGGAGGCTCAATAAAATCGTTCCGCGGCAAATAGATCCTCCCACATGTTAGTGAGCGGGAGGCTCATTCAAATTTCAGCGGACGTGGCGAAATTGGCAGACGCGTATGGCTTAGGACCATATGGGGCAACCCTTGGGGGTTCAATTCCCTCCGTCCGCATATAAAAAATCAAGATGAAGCGGGAGTAGCTCATCCCTGAGAAATCTTTCAGGGATTTCGCTACTGTTGACAGGGATTTGCGGGAGTAGCTCAGTTGGCAGAGCGCAACCTTGCCAAGGTTGATGTCGCGGGTTCAAATCCCGTCTCCCGCTCCAGATTATTGATAAGGATGTCCTTCGCATCCATAATTAAAAAGCGCGATGCTCGGGATAAATTCGGCCATACAACTTAGCAACGCTACCGCTCGCTAAGTTGTGGTCTCATTTAATTCGCAGACGCCAATTGATATTAATTAAAAGCTGTGGCTACAATTTATGTCGTCCTTTCCCTACGAGGGGACACCGGCACAACTCCAATAGGTGCCGGGCGAGGACTCCATAAATTGTCTGCTCATTTAAAAAGGAGAAAGTGTATGCAGATCATGGAATTTCTATCCAAGAAAGCTATTGTGACCGACCTCAAAGCCACCAAAAAAGAGGATGTGATTAAAGAGCTCGTGGATGCGCTTATCAATTCAGGAGAGATTGAAAAACGCTGCCGCAATAAACTGATTGATGCCCTGATGACAAGGGAGTCCCTGGGCTCCACCGCTATCGGCCAGGGGATAGCGATTCCCCATGCCAAATCGGATTGCGTCGAAAAGCTTATAGCGGCCTTTGGTCTTTCTAAGAAGGGGGTTAATTTTGATTCTCTTGACGGAGAACAGGCCTATATTTTCTTTTTGTTAGTGGCGCCCCAGGATTCCGCCGGCCCGCACCTTAAAGCGCTCGCGCGCATCTCCCGGCTTCTTAAAGATAAGTATTTCCGCGATACGTTACGCTCCTCTAGCGACGAAAAATCTATCATAAAGATTATCAGCCAAGAGGACGAGAAGAAGACGATTAGCTAATCGTTGTTCCCCTAATTACATGAACCCTAAATTTAAAACCATCTTTAAATGGTTGTATCCGGGAATCGGCATTAAACGCTGGATTGGCCTGAGTGCTGCCGGAGTCATTCTTTTGATTGTCGGGACCGCGTATCTACGTAACGAAGATTTTTGGCTGATTCAGATGCTTGATGCTTCCATTGTATTCTCCGGAATCATAATTCTCATATTAGGGATCAAGAGGATGATGCGCTCATTCATCGCGGCCTTCATTCCTACGTCGCGTGATGGGGAAATCGTCGATATTCTCTACCAGAGGAAACATTTAAGCCGCGGTCCGAGGATCGTGACCATAGGCGGCGGCACGGGGTTGTCCGTGCTTCTGATGGGCCTGAAGGAATATACCTCCAATATTACGGCCATTGTCACGGTCGCAGACAGCGGTGGTTCTTCGGGGCGCCTCAGGCAGGAGTTTGATATCCTGCCGCCGGGAGATATCCGTAACTGTCTGGTGGCCCTTGCGGATGCGCCGGCCTTGATGCGCGACTTGTTTCAGTTCCGTTTTGAGACAAGCTCCGACCTTTCGGGCCACAGTTTTGGAAACCTTTTTATCACGGTGATGACCCGCTTGACCGGAGATTTTGAAAAAGCGATCAAAGAGACCAGTAAAGTCCTGGCCTTACGAGGCCGGGTGATCCCTTCGACATTGGACAGCGTCATGCTGGTTGCCCGGCACATAGACGGGACCACGACGGTCGGAGAAGATAAAATCCCCAAGTCTTTAAGAGCCATTGATCGGCTTTCCCTGGATCCGGCCTTTCCTCGGGCGACACCGGATGCCATCAAGGCCATCCAGGAGGCCCAGATCGTCATTCTTGGCCCTGGCTCACTTTACACAAGCATTATCCCTAATCTTCTTATCAAGGAGATCACCGAAGCCGTGAATGCGGCGGGGGCTATCAAAATATACGTGTGCAATGTGATGACTCAGCCAGGAGAAACGGATGGTTACAGTGCCTTTGACCATGCCAAAACGCTCATCGCCCACAGCCATCCGCGCGTCATCGATTATTGTATAGTCAACACGGGGGAAATTCCCCAGGAGACCCTCAAGCGCTATGCCCAGCAGAATTCCTATATCGTTGTCAACGATAGAAGAAAAATTGAAAATATAGGCTACAGAGTCATCGAAGATGACTTCGGGATTATTGAGGAAGGGGTCATCCGACATGACCCTGAAAAGTTAGCCAAGATGATCCTGGGCCTTCTTGAAGAGGTCTAAGGCTTATGCCACGGATAAAAAAGAAAGTCGTTGTGAAGAATAAACAGGGGCTGCATGCGCGTCCCGCCGCCCTGTTTGTGCAGGTGGCGAATAAATTTGATTCCCGCATAACAGTCAGACGCGATCAAGAAGAGGTCAACGGAAAGTCTATTATGGGGATTCTGATGTTGGGCGTTGAGGCCAATACCTCCATTATGATTGAGGCCGACGGTCCCGATGCACAACTTGCCTTAACCGAATTAGAAAATGTCGTTTCCAGCGAGGAAGAAGCATGATCAAGCTCAAAGGTATAGCCGCGGCACCCGGAATCAGCATAGGACCGGCCTATAAAGTCGGCAAGGAAGAGTACATCGTCCCTAAAAAAGATATCCTCGAAGAAGAGATCCCTTTGCAGATCCAGCTATTCGAGGAGGCCCTGATCAAGACGAGAAAAGAGATCATCGAGTTGCAGAAGAGAATCAACAGCGAGATGGGCCAGGAGGAGGCCCAGATTTTTGACGCGCACCTTCTGGTTTTGGAAGACCGCATGCTGATCGAGGAAGTCATCGCGCGCCTGAAAAGAGAAAAAGTTTGCGTGGCCCATGTCTTCTCGGGGGTCTTGAAGAAATACATCGATGTTTTCTCTAAAATAGAAGACGAGTATCTCAAGGAGCGCATGGCCGATATCAGTGACGTCGGCAAAAGGGTATTGCGTCATCTTTTGGGCGCCCAAGCCAAGGGCATGGGAAGCTTAACAGAGAAGGCTGTTCTGGTGGCGCATGATCTGTCTCCTTCGGATACGGCCACTATGCATAAAGACAGGGTTTTTGGGTTTGTCACGGACATTGGCGGCAAGACCTCTCACACCGCTATTATGGCTAAATCCCTTGAGATTCCGGCCGTGGTCGGCGTTGAGGAGGCGACCTCCAAGATCAAGGCAGGAGATCTCTTGATTGTAGACGGCAGCATGGGTATGGTGATCATCAATCCCGATGAAGAGACCCTGGTAACTTATCGCCAGGAAAACGAACGCCTCAAGGGTGTCGCCGAAAAGTTTTTATTAGTCAAAGATCTGGAAGCGGTGACCCTGGACCATAAGAAGGTGGAGATCTTTGCCAATATCGAATTTCCGGATGAGGTCACCTCGGTAAAACTGCACGGCGCGCAGGGCATCGGCCTCTACCGCACGGAATTCTTCTATATGAACAGGAAAGACCTGCCTACGGAAGAAGAGCATTTCCAGGCCTATAAATTTGTGGCAGAAGAGATGAATCCGCTCTCCGTGATCATCCGCACCCTGGATTTAGGCGGAGATAAATTCTTGTCTCAATTTGAGATACCGCGCGACATGCAACCTTTCTTAGGATGGCGGGGCATTCGGTTTTGTCTGGCCCGTCAGGATATATTTAAGCTGCAACTGCGCGCGATCCTGCGGGCTTCTGTCCACGGGAACCTTAAACTCATGTACCCTATGATTTCCGGCGTGGAAGAATTACAGCAGGCCAATAAGATCCTTGAGGAGGCCAAAGAGGAGTTACGCAGGAGCCATGTGCCTTTTGATGAAAATATCCAGGCCGGCGCGATGATTGAAGTCCCTTCGGCGGCCATGACCACGGATATCCTGGCGCAGGAAGCCGACTTTTTCAGTATCGGGACCAATGACCTTATCCAGTATTCTCTGGCGGTTGACCGCGTCAATGAAAAAGTGGCTTACCTGTATGAACCCGCACATCCGGCAGTGTTACGGCTTATCAGGAATATTATTGAGGGTGCGCATAGCGCCAATATCAAAGTGGGGATGTGCGGAGAAATGGCAGGAGAGCCCAGTTTCGCCCTTATCCTTCTGGGCCTGGGACTTGACGAATTCAGTATGCCGCCGCAGGTGATCCCCGAGTTGAAATACATCATCCGATCGGTAACCCTGAAACAGGCGCAGGAGATCGCCTTCAGGGCCCTGAGGCTTTCCACAGGAAAAGAGGTGGAGGAATTCAGCCAGGTAAGTTTAAGGGAGATCTTAAAATAAGATGAAGACGAGTCTGTCGCAGGAGAATATAAAGAAATTAGATAAATCCGGCATGTTAGATTTGCTGCTGGATTTTCCGGATCAATGCCGCGCGGCCGAATCCTTAGCCCAGAAAGCCGCCCTTCTTTTTGAAAAAAAGGATTTTTCAAAAATCGTTTTTGCCGGGATGGGGGGTTCTGCGATCGGAGCTGATCTGGTCAGAAGCTATCTTTACTTTGAAAGTAAGATTCCCATTACGGTCCTTCGCGAATATCGGCTACCGGCCTATGTGGATGACTCGACACTTGTCATCGTCTCAAGCTACTCCGGCAATACAGAAGAGACATTGAGTGCCTACAAAGAGGCTCAAGAAAAAAAAGCGACGCTCCTGGCCATTTCTTCCGACGGCCAGCTAAAGGATAATGCCTCCAGGGATAAGGTGACTTTTATCGAGATACCCCGGAATCTGCCTCCGCGTTGTTCCTTAGGGTATTTGAGCATCATCCCGTTATGCCTGTTGGCGCGTCTGGGCCTTGCTCCGTCACCGGGCCCGGCTATTCATCAAATGGTTGAGACCCTTGAGGATTTAAAGGGGCATCACCTGAATCCGGGTATTGGGCAAAAAGATAATATCGCCAAATCCGTGGCCCTCAAACTTTATAACAAGCTTGCCTTTATCTATTCGAGTTCCGTGCATTTCGACGTTTGCGCGATACGCTGGAGGGGTCAGATCGCCGAGAATTCAAAGGCTTTAAGTTCAAGCCACGTATTCCCCGAGATGAATCACAATGAGATTATGGGCTGGGATAATCCTAAAAAACTATTTAAGAATTTCGTAGCCGTGATGCTACGCGATAAAGAAATTCCTGGCCGCGTGGGGTTAAGAATGGATATCACCGCCAACCTCATAAGGAAGGAAGGCGTTGAGGTGATTGAGATCTCCTCGCGCGGGGAGGGTTTATTGAGCCGGATCCTCTCTCTGATTTATATCGGAGATTTTGTGTCCTTGTATCTGGCCATCCTTTACGGCATAGACCCGACACCCGTTGATCGGGTGACGTATTTAAAGGAACAACTAGCCAAGAAATGAAAGCATTGATATTGGCAGCCGGTTACGCCACCAGACTCTATCCCTTAACAAAGGATTATCCCAAGTCTTTATTGACGGTCAAACAGAGGGCTATCATTGATTTTATTATCGATAAGCTTGAGGCCCTTGATGCCCTTGATGAAATTATCATTGTCACAAACAGTAAATTCATATCGCAGTTTAGAAAATGGTTAGAGGGCCGTGCCGTAGAGAAACGGGTTAGCCTGGTTGACGATTTAACGAAGGATAATGCCTCCCGGCTTGGCGCAATCGGCGACATGGATTTTGTTATCCGCAAGAGCCTCCTGCGTGATGATCTGCTAGTCATCGGAGGGGATAATCTCTTTGAAGATGACCTGCATGGATTCTTGCGGTTTGTCGAAGCGCATAAAAACAGCCCTGTCATGGGTGTCCATCAGCTAAAAGATAAGGCCCACGCCCGTAAGTACGGGGTCTTAAAAATTGATAAAAAAAATAAAGTCATTGATTTCCAGGAGAAACCCCCAAAGCCCCAATCTAGACTGGTGGCCATGTGCCTGTATTTTTTCCCCAAAGGGAAGCTGGGGCTGGTTGGAAAATATCTGAAGAGGAAAACGAGAAAAAAAGCAGCAGATGCCGTTGGGTCGTATATTGATTGGTTGTCCAAGAAGGAAGCGGTTTATGCGCATGTCTTTCATGGCCGCTGGTACGATATCGGTGACCATAAGTTTTACGCCCACGCCAAAGATAATTTTTAATAAGGAGGGTTTATGACAGCACGCAAACATTTTTTTACTTCTGAGTCGGTAGGCGAGGGGCATCCGGATAAGGTCTGTGACCAGATATCGGATGCCATTCTCGACGATATTTTACAAAAAGACGATTATCCTGACAGGGCGAGGGTTGCCTGTGAGACTTATGTCACCATGGGGCTTCTCATTGTGGGAGGTGAGATCACCACAACCACCTTTGTGGACGTGCATAATCTGACGCGCAAGGTCTTGAAGGAGATCGGGTACACGCATCAAAAATACGGGTTTGATTATCACACCTGTGCAGTGCTCAACACCATCCATAGCCAATCCCCGGATATTGCGCAGGGCGTGAATAAAGGCGGAGCTGGGGATCAGGGGTTTATGGTTGGTTTTGCTTGTCGGGAGACGGAAGAGCTGATGCCTTTGTCTTTGATGCTGTCCCATAAGCTTGTCAGGCGCATGGCGGATGTCAGAAGAAATGGCCCCTTGAAATATCTTGGCCCGGACTGCAAATCCCAGGTGACCGTCGAATACCACGATGGCCATCCTAAAAGAGTGGATTCCTGCGTTATGGCATGCCAGCATACAGAAGAGATCTTAGATGCGGCCGGAGAGAGGATCACGAAAAGAGCCCGTCAAGAATTGATCAATGTCATTGCCAAGCCTATTTTAAAGGAGTATCTTGACAAAAATACAAAATTTTATATCAACGAAACAGGCAAGTTTGTCATCGGCGGCCCCCAGTCGGATACGGGGATGACCGGAAGAAAGATCGTGGTGGATACCTACGGAGGGATGGCGGCCACCGGAGGAGGTGCTTTTTCCGGAAAAGACCCTACAAAGGTAGACCGATCCGCTGCTTATATGGCTCGCTACATTGCCAAAAACATCGTGGCTGCCGGCTTAGCCGATAAATGCCTCTTGCATCTGGCTTACGTGATCGGAAAGGCAGAACCTTTGGCGATCATGGTGGATACCTTTAATACAGGTAAGCTCTCGGAAGCTGCATTCATTAAGCTGATCAGAGAAAATTTTGCTCTCACGCCCCAGGGCATGATCAGGAGTTTAAAACTGTTACGCCCCATATATCGCAAGACCGCCTGTTACGGCCATTTCGGCAGGACAGAGCCTGAGTTTACGTGGGAAAATACAGATATGGCGCAGACGCTTAAGAAACAGGCGAAGCGCATGTAAAAAAAGATGGGAAGGAGCCTTCATGAATAACGACATCAAGGAGATCAAATTAGCAAAAAAGGGAGCGTTACGCATTGAATGGGCGCGTAACAACATGCCTGTTTGCGATCTGATTGCCAAGCGTTTTAAGAGAGAGTTGCCTTTGACAGGAGTCAAATTGAGTTGCTGCCTGCATGTGACCACAGAGACAGCTGTTCTCATGGAGGTATTGAAAACAGGGGGTGCTCGCTTAGCTCTTTGCGCGTCCAACCCTTTGTCGACCCAGGATGATGTTGCCGCCAGTTTAGTCAAAGACCTTAAAATATCTGTTTTTGCGATCAAGGGAGAGGATACTAAGACCTATTATGCACACCTTAAGTCCTGCCTGGCCCTTGGACCGGATATCACCATGGATGACGGCGCCGATTTAGTCAGCACCATTCATCAGCGCCCAGCTTCGATGCATAAGAATATTATCGGCGGAACGGAAGAGACGACGACCGGAGTCATCCGTTTGCGTGCATTGGCCCAACAGGGAAAACTTCGCTATCCCATCATTGCCGTGAATGACGCCTCCACCAAGCATTTATTTGACAACCGTTACGGCACAGGTCAGTCTACGATAGATGGTATCATCCGTGCCACAAATAAATTATTGGCAGGAGCCACGTTTGTGGTTTGTGGTTATGGCTGGTGCGGAAAAGGTGTGGCCATGCGGGCAAAGGGGATGGCTAGCCACGTGGTGGTGGTGGAAGTGGATCCCTTACGTGCCTTAGAAGCGAGCATGGATGGTTTTCAGGTCCTGCCAATGAAAGAGGCTGCAAGATTAGGAGATGTGTTTGTGACCACGACAGGGGATACGAGCGTTATCCGCGATGAGCATTTTAGTGTGATGAAAGATGCGGCCATCGTCTCCAATGCCGGACATTTTAACGTAGAAATCGATATCCCGGCCCTTGAAAAGTTAAGCAAAGCCAAGAAACGCATACGCGATTTTGTCGATGAGTATATTTTGAGGGACGGCCGAAAGATCTATCTTTTGGGAGAAGGTCGCCTGATTAACCTGGCCGCGGCCGAAGGGCATCCCGCCCAGGTGATGGATATGTCCTTTGCCAACCAGGCGTTAAGTGCCGAGCATTTGGTGAAGCATCACACGCAGTTAAAAGAAGATGTCTATAAAGTGCCTGAGGCGCTTGATAAAGATATTGCCCGCTTAAAATTAAAATCCATGGGGATTAAAATTGATACGTTGACAGAAGAACAAGAGAAGTATCTGGCGAGCTGGGAGATAGGAACATAGACACTGGCCAGAGGCCAGTGTGAAATCAGCCAAACCGCCAGAGGCTGGCTGATTTCAGGAGAGGACAAATCAATGGAAAAGATTCTTTATGTGGATGATGATGTCGAAATACAGGGACTGATTAAAGATATCCTGAGTAAAGAAGGTTTCGGGATCACCATCGCCAAAGACGGACAGGAGGCCCTTCGCTTAGCGAAAGCCGAGAAGTTCGATTTGATCCTCCTGGATTACCTGATGCCGGGCCTAAACGGGGACCAGGTATGTGTGTCTCTTAAGGATGATGCCACAACAGCAGAGATTCCTGTTATCATGGTGACGGCTTATCCGAATGAAAAAGAAAAGGCCCTTGCGGTAGGCGCTGTGGACTTTATCGAAAAACCGATAGAGAAAACAGACCTTTTGCTTCGCATCCGCTCGGTTTTAAAAGTCAGGCACATCAAAAACGAACTACAGAAGATCATCGCCTATTTAGCGGAATTAGAAAAATAGGCACCGGCCAGAGGTTGGCTGATTTCATTTGGGAGGCGGGAACGTGATAAAGAAAATTGCGGTTTTGACGACAGGGGGAGATGCGCCTGGCATGAATGCCGCGATACGCGCCGTGGTGCGAAATGCCGCATTCCATAGATTAGGGGTGGTGGGAGTCTTTCGCGGGTTTTGGGGCCTCATTAACGAAGAGGTCAAACCGCTGGATCACCGTTCTGTTTCAGGGATTATCAATCAGGGCGGTACGATTCTGAAGACCGCGCGCTGCCCTGAGTTTAAAACCAAAGAGGGTCAAGACAGGGCCTTGGCGATATTAAAGAAGTATAGTATCGATGCGATGGTCGTCATCGGCGGTAACGGCAGTTTCATGGCTGTGCATGAGTTCGGTATAAAATATAAGGTTCCCTGCATAGGGATCCCGGCTTCCATCGATAACGATATTAACGGGATAGATGAGACCATCGGTGTGGATACCGCTATCAATACGGCCTTAAGCGCCATAGATAATATCCGTGATACGGCAACGTCCATGGAGCGGATTTTTGTGATTGAGGTTATGGGTAGAGACTCGGGGTTCATTGCTTTGTCTGTGGCCTTGGCTGCCGGGTGCGAAGACGTCATTATTCCGGAGATAAAGTTTGATTTAGAAAAGACCTGTCACAGTATCGTTGAAGGCAATATCCGAGGAAAGCTGAGTTGGATTATTGTCATGGCAGAAGGTGCCGGTAGTGCCGTGGAGGTGGCTTCCCGCATCACACAGATGACAGACCTGGAAACTCGGGCCGTGGTTTTAGGGCATATCCAAAGAGGTGGCCGGCCCTCTGCCGTCAGCAGAGAGATGGCGTTGAGGCTGGGGTGCGCCGCTGTTGAATGTCTTTTAAAAGGTGAGCAGGATAAGGCCGTGGCGATCAGGTGTCATGAAATATGCACGGTGGAACTGGCCCATGCCATTAAGAAAAAAGAGTTCAATGTGGCTCAATGGCTTGATCTGATAAAAGTGTTAACTTAGTTAGTGCATAGTAAAATCTCAAAATCAAATTCAGGAAGGAGCGCGTGATGGGAAGAAGGCCGTTGGATATTGAGAAAATAGCGATGGATTTTATTATGATCGATGATTTGTCCGCAAGGAAAAAACTCTCCAAAAAGATTTTTGATATCGCTTATAAAAAAGGAATTTATCTTTCCAGCATCCATGATTTTTACATGGCTCGCGGAAGAGGTGAATTTTCGGGCTTCACCGTGCCGGCCATCAACTTAAGAAGCATGACCCTGGATCTGGCCAAAGCGATTTTCCGGGTCGCTCAAAAGAACAATTCCGGTGCCTTTATCTTTGAGATCGCCAAGTCCGAAATGGGCTACACCGCCCAACCTCCTTTAGAATACTCAAGCGTTGTCCTGGCAGCTGCGGTCAAAGAAGGTTACGCGGGCCCTGTCTTTATCCAGGCAGACCATACCCAGGCGAATGCCAAGAAATATTCGGAAAACTCTGCCGCAGAAATAGAGAGCTTACAGACTTTGATCAGCGAAGCCATCGATTCTGGATTTTATAATATCGATATCGATTCCTCAACTCTCGTCGATTTATCTCACAAAGATATCAAGAAGCAGCAGCATCATAATTACGAAGTTTGCGCCAAGCTGACCCAGTTTATCAGGCGCATCGAGCCGCGTCACGTTACGGTTTCCGTGGGAGGAGAGATCGGAGAGGTCGGACACCAGAATTCTACACCCGAAGACCTCAGGGCCTTTATGGCGGGTTTTAAAGAGAGGTTGCGCAAGGGCTTGACCGGTATTAGCAAAATTTCCGTGCAGACGGGAACGTCCCACGGAGGCGTGGTTTTGCCCGACGGCTCCATTGCCCAGGTCAAACTTGATTTTGAGACTTTGAAGAACCTTTCCCAGATCGCCAGGTCCGAGTTTGGTATGGCAGGGGCTGTGCAGCACGGCGCATCCACTTTACCGGCTGAGGCCTTTCACAAGTTCGCCGAGTGCGAGGCTACGGAGGTGCATCTGGCCACGGAGTTTCAGAATATGATCTATGAAAGCAAACACTTTCCAACAGAACTAAAGACAAAGATGTACGATTGGCTAAAGAGCAATTGTGCATCGGAGAAAAAAGAAGGGGAGACCGAGGATCAGTTTATTTATAAGACGCGCAAAAAAGCCCTGGGCCCCTTTAAAAAAGAGATCATGGGGCTTCCTCAAGAGGCCAGGGATGCTATTGCTAAAGAGATAGAAGAAAAGTTTGATTTTCTGTTTAAACAACTCAATACGATTAACAACAAACCGCTGGTGGATAAATATATCGCTCTCAAGCGGGTGATCGTGCGCAAACGCAAGGAAGGCAAACAGGCGGTGCATGACGGAGAGGGAGCGGATTAAGAGAGAAAGGGTAATCATGCGCTCAGATAAGATTAAAAAAGGATTAGAACGCGTTCCGCATCGGGCGCTTTTGCATGCGACGGGTTTAAGTAAGAAAGATTTAGAAAGGCCCTTTATCGGCGTGGCGACTTCTTTTACGGATCTTATCCCCGGTCACATCGGCATGCGGGATCTGGAGCGTTTCATTGAGCGAGGGATCTGCTACGCAGGGGGTGTGCCGTTTTTCTTCGGAGTGCCTGGAATCTGCGACGGCATTGCCATGGGCCACCTGGGGATGTGCTACCCGTTAGCCTTAAGAGAGATTGTGGCAGACATCCTAGAGACGGTCTGCAATGCCCATAGCCTCGATGGAATCGTGTGCCTGACGAATTGTGACAAGATCACACCCGGCATGCTCATGGGTGTGGCGCGCCTGAATATCCCGGCGATTATTGTGACCGCAGGTCCCATGCTTTCCGGCCGTTTTCGTCAGAAGAAGCTGGCCTTCGTGCATGATACTTATGAGGCCCTGGCCAGAGCCAAAAAGGGAGAGATCTCTTCCCAGGAATTATCGTGTCTTGAAATGGAAGCCTGCCCGGGTGTTGGTTCCTGTCAGGGTCTTTACACGGCCAACACCATGGCCTGCTTGACAGAGACTTTAGGCATGTCGCTTCCAGGGTGTGCCACGGCCTTAGCTGTTTCAGCCAAGAAACGCAGAATCGCCCAGGCTAGCGGTGAGCGCATCGTGCAATTGGTGAAAAAAAATATTAAACCTTTAAATATTATCAATCAAAGTTCTTTAAAGAATGCCATCACCGTGGATATGGCCCTGGGTGGATCAAGCAATACGGTTTTGCATCTTATGGCCATTGCCCATGAAGCGGGGATTAAGTTAGATCTTGAAACATTCGATAAGATCAGCAGGCACACCCCTCACATCACCAATCTGGAGCCGGCAGGCCCGCATTTTATGGAGGATTTGGAGTATGCCGGCGGGATTCCTGCTGTGCTGAAGAGGTTGAAAGGGAAACTGAACAATGCGATGACTCTTGAGGGGAAAAGGATTTTCGATATTGCGGATGATGCAGAAATCTTCGATGAAGAGGTAATTCGCACCCTTAGCCGTGCCTACCATAAGCAGGGCGGCATTGCGGTGTTATTCGGTAATCTTGCACCTGACGGGGCTGTGGTTAAGCAAGCGGCTGTCAGCCCCAAGATGATGCGTTTCAAGGGAAAGGCGCGGATTTTTAACCGCGAGGAAGAAGCCATGCAGGCGATTCTGAATAAAAAGATAAAAGCAGGAGATGTTATTGTTATCCGCTACGAAGGTCCTTCAGGCGGGCCGGGCATGCGGGAGATGCTGGCTCCCACCTCTGCGATTGTGGGGATGGGTTTAGCGGACTCCGTGGCGTTGATTACGGACGGCAGATTTTCCGGCGGCACCAAAGGCCCCTGTATCGGACATATTTCTCCTGAGGCCTCAAGCAGAGGCCCTATTGCGATATTGAAAGAGGGTGATATAATCAGCATAGATATTGCGAATAGGAAATTAGAGGTTAAGCTAAGCAAAGCGGAAATACAAAAGAGGTTTAAAAACTGGAAAGCCATTGCGCCTAAAATCAAAACAGGGTATCTGGCCAGGTATTCCAAATGGGTCAG
Source organism: Candidatus Omnitrophota bacterium (assembly GCA_043798795.1). Taxonomy (GTDB): domain Bacteria; phylum Omnitrophota; class Gorgyraeia; order Gygaellales; family Profunditerraquicolaceae; genus JBDRKE01. The sequence continues at coordinate 10,806 of JAZDOJ010000019.1, read as the reverse complement.
TTCGGCGGATAAGGGAGCCATTTTAGAATGACAGGTGCACGAATCTTAATAGAGTGTTTGAAACGCGAAGGTGTTGAGGTGATGTTCGGCTATCCGGGAGGCTCTGTTTTGCCCATATTTGATGAACTTTACGATTCGGATATAAAGTTTATCCTCACCCGCCATGAGCAAGGCGCTGCCCATGCTGCCGACGGATATGCGCGGGCCACGGGTAAAGTGGGAGTCTGCCTTGCGACTTCTGGGCCCGGAGCCACCAATCTGACGACGGGAATTGCCAACGCGTACATGGATTCCATTCCTATGGTGGCCATTACGGGCCAGGTGAAGACATTCTTGATTGGTAACGATGCTTTTCAAGAGGCGGATGTTACAGGAGTTACCAGGTCTATCACAAAACATAATTACTTAATCAAAGAGACCGAGGATTTAGCACGGATTATTCGTGAGGCCTTCCTTATTGCCTCCACGGGCCGGCCCGGGCCTGTGCTTTTGGATATTCCCGTAGATGTCCAGCAAAAGGACATAGAGTTTATTTGGCCAAAAGAGGTCGATGTCCGCGGGTATAAACCTAACCTCTTTGGACATCCGGGCCAGATTAAGAAAGCCGTGAAGTTGATAATCAAAGCTAAAAAGCCTATTTTTTATGTAGGCGGGGGGACTATCACTTCTGCCGCACACCAAGAATTAAAAGAATTGGCAGAGAGACTTAAAGTGCCGGTGACGTGGACCTTGATGGGGGCAGGCGCCTTCCCTGGAACACATGAACTTGCTTTGGGCATGTTGGGTATGCATGGCACCGCCTATGCCAATCATGCCACCATGGAAGCTGACTTGATTATTTCCGTGGGGGCTCGTTTTGATGACCGAGTCACCGGAAGGCTCGATGCCTTTGCTCCTTATGCCAAAATCATTCATATTGATATCGACCCTTCTTCGATAAGCAAGAATGTGAAAGTGGATATTCCTATTGTAGGCGATGCCAAGAATATTCTGGGCCAGTTGCAAGAAGAGATAAAGGATGCGCCAGACACACAGGAGTGGCTAAAAACGATTTCCGCCTGGAAGAAGAAATACCCGTTGATGTACAAGGACGAAGGAAGGATTAAGCCCCAGTACGTGATTGAACAGATTTATCAAGCGACCAAGGGAGAGGCCATTATCACGACGGAAGTTGGCCAAAACCAGATGTGGTCTTGTCAGTGGTATCAGTACAGCCACCCGCGCACGTTTATTTCCAGCGGCGGATTAGGGACAATGGGCTTCGGTTTTCCGGCCGCCATGGGCGCAAAAGTCGGCTGCCCTGAAAGAATAGTTCTTGATATTGCGGGTGACGGCTCCATTCAGATGAACATCCAGGAGCTGGCGACGTGTGTAGCCAACAAGATTCACGTGAAGGTCGCCATATTAAATAACGGGTATCTGGGAATGGTCAGGCAATGGCAGGAGTTGTTTTATAAGAAGCGTTATTCTTATACAACGCTGTACAACCCGGATTTTGTGAAATTAGCGGAAAGTTATGGTGCGGTCGGTATCCGCGCGACCGAAAGGCAAGAGGTGCGGCCTGCTATTGAAAAGGCGCTCTCTGTAGAAAATACGGTTTTTATTGATTTTCAGATAGAACCCGAAGAGAATGTCTATCCGATGGTTCCTGCAGGGGAGGCCATAAATAGAATGATTGGTGGAATGGCATAAATGAAACATACCATATCCGTCGTAGTCGAAAACAAGTTTGGGGTGCTGGCGCGGGTGGCGGGCCTCTTCAGCGCGCGCGGATATAACATTGCGTCTCTGGCGGTTTCCGAAACGCATGACCCCGCGATTTCTTATATGACGATCGTTGTTGATGCCAAAGATGAAAATGTGTTGGAGCAGATCAAGAAACAGTTGAACAAGCTCATCGATGTCATCAGCGTGACGGACTTTACCAAAATAGAGCACGTAGAGCGGGAGCTTATCTTAATCAAGGTCCAATGTTTGGCTAAGGAAAAGGCCAAAATAGAAAACGTGCTCAATGAATATGTCGGCAAGATCATCCAGTATAAACAGGATGTGGCTATTATCGAAGCGGTGGGTGACCAGCACCAGATCAAGCATCTGCTGACCGACTTGGAGCCCTTTGGGATCAAGGAGTTGATCAGGACAGGCAAGATCGCTATAACGCATTGAAAGGAGAATTTTCCTTATGGCTAAGATTTACTATGATCAGGACGCGGATTTGAATTTATTAAAAGGCAAAACGATTGCCATCATCGGTTACGGCATCCAGGGTCGGGGGCAGTCGCTGTGCCTGCGGGACTCAGGGGTCAGCGTCATTGTCTCGGAGATGGAAGGAACGCCCAATTACGAACAGGCAAAAAAAGACGGATTCAACCCGGTAACTGCCGCGGAGGCAGCCAGGGCAGCCGATATCATCCAGATTTTGACCCAGGACCACGTCCAGGCCAAGGTGTATAAAGAAAGCATCAAGCCCGGATTGAAAAAAGGAAAAGCCCTTTGTTTTTCTCACGGATTTAATATCCGTTTCAAACAGATCAAGCCGCCTAAGAATGTGGATGTGTTTATGGTAGCACCCAAAGGTCCGGGAGCTCTGGTCAGGCGCATGTATGAAGAAGGGAAAGGCGTACCTTCGTTAATCGCTGTTTTCCAGGACGCAACGGGCCAAGCCAAACAGCTGGCTTTGGCGTATGCCTTGGCACTCAAGGCAACCACGGCTGGCGTCATTGAGACGACCTTTGAAGAAGAGACGGAAACAGATCTTTTTGGAGAGCAGACGGTGCTTTGCGGCGGAGTGACGGAACTCATCAAAGCAGGTTTTGATACGTTGATAGAGGCCGGATATCAGCCAGAGATTGCGTATTTCGAAGTGCTCCACGAGCTCAAGCTTATTACAGATCTCATCCAGGAGAGAGGGATTTCAGGGATGCGCCGGGGTGTTTCCAATACCGCCTGCTACGGGGATTTGACCCGTGGGCCGCGTATCATCACGCAAAAAACGCGCAAAGAAATGAAGAAGATACTCAAAGAAATAAAAAGTGGAAAGTTCGCGCGTGAATGGATCAGGGAAAACGAGGCGGGCCGGCCGAATTTCAACCGGCTGTTGGCCGAGGGAGATAATCATAAGATAGAGGAAGTGGGGAAGAAGTTAAGAGACATGATGCCCTGGATGAAGAAGTAATGCACTTTGCAGAGCAAAGTGTGATTTCAGCGTAATCGCCAGAGGCACGCTGAAATCAATGCCTTGGATGAGGAAGTAGTGTGGACAAGATTATTATATTTGACACGACATTAAGGGACGGAGAGCAGGCGCCGGGCGCAAGCCTGAATCCAGCGGAAAAGCTGGAGATTGCGCATGCGCTGGCGGATTTAGGCGTTGATGTTATTGAAGCGGGTTTTCCCATATCCAGCAAGGGGGACCTGGCCTCCGTCAAGCAAATCGCCAAAGCCATTAAAGGGCCGACGATCTGCGCCCTGGCGCGCGCTGTTAAGCAGGATATTGACGCAAGCGTTGAGGCCATCCAACCAGCTAAAAAGGGGCGCATCCATGTATTTTTAGCTACTTCCAAAATCCATATGCAATATAAATTAAAGAAGGCAGAGGAGGAGATTTTAAGGCAGGCTGTAGAATCCGTCAAATACGCTAAAAAATTCTGTCAGGACATAGAATTTTCTCCAGAAGACGCCTCCCGCAGCGAACGCGAGTTTCTTTTTAAAGTCGTAGAAGCGGTTATTGCAGCGGGTGCAACCACCGTCAATATTCCGGATACGGTTGGATTCGCGGAGCCTGCAGAGTACGGCGGATTGATCAGGGCCATAAAAGAAAACGTCCCTAACATTGACAAAGCTGTCATCTCCGTGCACGGCCATAATGACTTAGGGCTGGCCGTGGCAAATTCTTTGGAGGCCATAAAGAATGGAGCCCGGCAAGTGGAGTGCACGATCAATGGCATAGGAGAGCGTGCCGGCAATGCCTCGATGGAGGAGATTGTTATGGCTATTAAGACCCGTCGCGACATATTCCAGGATGTATCAACTCAGATCCGCACCGTCCAGATCCATAAAGTCTCTCGTCTCGTGAGCAAGCTGACGGGTTTTAACGTGGCGCCGAACAAGGCTATTGTGGGCGCGAATGCTTTCCGGCATGAGTCCGGTATCCATCAAGACGGAATCCTGAAAGAGCGCTCCACTTATGAGATCATCCGGCCCGAAGACGTAGGGTTCACGGGAACCGGTTTTGTGCTGGGAAAACATTCAGGTAGGCATGCTTTATCTGAAAGATTGAAGGAATTAGGCTTTACCCTCTCTGCCGCGCAGCTTGAGAAGGTGAGTGAGCGTTTTAAGGCACTGGCCGATAAAAAGAAAAATATCTTTGACGATGACCTGGTCGCACTGGTGGAGGATGAGACCCGCGCGATTAAGCCCATTTGGAAATTGGAGAGTTTCCAGATCAATTCCGGCACCAAGATCACGCCTTCGGCAACAGTGGTCCTGAAGCATCATTTTAAGATTCTTTCAGCCAAATCATCCGGCGATGGCCCGGTGGATGCCTGTTTTAAAGCCATCGATAAGATTACCGGGATGAAGGCGGAACTGCAGGATTATCGTATAGAGGCGGTTACCAAGGGCAAGGACGCTTTAGGAGAAGTGGGCCTTAAATTGAAAGCCAAAGGTAAAGTTGTGACCAGCCGCGGTTCCAGCACAGATATTATTGAGGCCTCTGTCAGGGCCTATGTCAACGCCCTGAATAAGATAGAAAGTCTTTAAGGATAGAAAGCACCCTTATTAGCCCTCATATCTCACTTAATGGATAAAAAGTCCATTACCGACATTTATGGTGTTTTAGGTTATCCTGCCCAACACAGCTTATCCCCCCTTATGCATAATGCGGCCTTTCGCGTCTTGAATATCAATGCCGAATATAAGACTTTCGAGATAAAACCAGAAGACTTAGACCATTTTTTGGAGAGGATGGATCCGGACATTCAGGGTCTCAACGTGACGATTCCCTATAAAGAGAGAATCCTGAAGTTTGTGACTTTGGATGCCGAGTCCTCTCATTTAAAGCAACTGGGAGCTGTGAATACCATAGTCAGAAAAGATGATGTCTGGAAAGGTTTCAATACGGATATTTACGGTTTTTCAAAGCACTTGCAAGAGGTGTTCGATCCTCATGGTAAAAGGTGCGCCCTTCTGGGGGCTGGAGGCGCTGCTCGCGCCGTGTGTTTTAGCCTGGCTCAATGCGGGGCAAAGGAGGTTGCGATCTTTGATGTCGATACATCCAGGACAGAAGGGCTCTTGCAAATGATGAAGGGCCTGTTTCCTTATTTTTCCGTATCCAGCGCAGGCAGCGTCAAGGATTTGAATATTAAGGATAAGGATATACTCATCAACGCGACTCCTGTGGGGATGAAAGAATCTGACCCTTGCCTTGTCCATGAGGCATGGCTTCGTAAAGATCTTTTTGTCTATGATCTGATTTATAATCCCGCTGAAACAAAATTGTTAACGTTGGCAAAAAAATCAGGTGCCAGGACCACCAACGGCCAGGGGATGCTTCTTTATCAGGGCGCGCTTTCTTTTGAGCTTTTTACGGGTCAGCCTGCTCCCCTGGATGTCATGAGGCAGGCCCTAAGCCAAGGAGTCAATAACCTATGATAGAAAAAATCATTGTATTTATTTTTGGCTCTCTCATCGGAAGCTTCCTCAATACCTGTATCCACCGGATGCCGTTGGAGGAGTCCGTGGTCTGGCCGCGCTCTTATTGCCCCAAGTGCAAGAAGAAAATACGAGGGATAGACAATATCCCGCTCTTAAGCTACATCCTTTTAGGGGCCCGCTGCCGTTTCTGCAAAGAGAGGATATCTTTCAGGTATTTTATCGTTGAATTATTGACGGCTGCGATATTTTTGATTCTTTTCTTGCGTTTTGGCTTAACCTACGATTTTTTCTTCTTTTTGGTGCTGGTGTGCAGCCTGATCGTCGCGACATTCGTTGATATCGCGCACCGCATCATCCCCGATGAGATTTCTATAGGCGGGATGATCGTCGGTTTTATCTTAAGTTCTGTTCGGGGGGTCACCTTGGGCCCGCTCACGTTTCATTATAAGCCCTTGCTGGATTCTTTCCTGGGCATTATCACAGGAGGCGCTGTTCTGTATCTGACGGGCACCCTTTTTGATTTCGTTTATTTCAGACTCCTCAAAAAACCTCCTATCCAGGGAGAGACGCAATCCATGGGGGGAGGAGATGTCAAGCTCCTGGCGATGATTGGCGCTTTTTTAGGATGGCAAAAAGCCTTGATGGTTTTCTTCCTGTCTCCCTTTTTAGGCGCCGTTATAGGCATCATTAATCTTTTGGTTAAAAAAGACCACACCATACCCTTCGGGCCTTTCTTGTCGTTATCCGCCCTTCTCGTCCTGTTCTGGGCAGATAAGATACTCCATCTGGTATTCATTGTGCCGTAAGGAGCCCCATGATTTCTTCCGCCTCTTCAGATTATTTACTCAGCACACCTTTTGCTACTAAGTGGGAGAAGATTGGCTCACACAAAAGAGCAGGAATTTTGATTCCTTTATTTTCGGTGTACTCCCGTCAGAGCCAGGGGATCGGAGATTTCACTGACCTGAAACTGCTGGTGGATTGGGCGACGTCGACCGGAACTTCCGTCATCCAGCTTCTGCCCATGAATGACATGGGCCCTTTATTTTGTCCTTATGATTCCCATAGTTCCTTTGCCCTTGAGCCTGCCTATATCTCCCTTAACGAATTTGATGGCGATGTAAAAGATTTGAAAAAACGTTTTTCTCCCATGGGCAGGACTCATATCCGCTATGGCGTGAAGGATGAGAAAATGAAGTTGCTCTGGGGAATCTACCTTCGAGAAAAAGAAAACAGCCCAGCGTTTAAAAGATTCCAGGAGGAGAACGCCAGCTGGCTTTTGGATTTTGCCTTTTTCAAGGTGCTTAAAGAATTCCACGCTCAAGCGGCCTGGTATGATTGGCCTCAAGCCTTTAAAGAACGAAATACACAAGCCCTCGAGCGTTTTAAACAAGAGCACAACGTAAAGATCAACTTTTATATGTGGGTTCAGTGGACGGCTTACAAACAGTTTAAAGAAGTTAAGAGTTACGCGCGTGCAAAAAAAATATTACTCAAAGGAGATCTTCCGATCTTGGTCTCTAGGGATAGCGCCGATGTCTGGCAGCATCCGGGATACTTTAAGCTGGATTTTGCCGCCGGTTCACCCCCGGACCTGTATTGCGCCAGGGGGCAGCGCTGGGGGATGCCTCCGCATAACTGGGAAAGGATTTCCGCCGACAATTTCAAATATACAAAGGAAAAGCTTAAGTACGCCCAGGAATTTTATGACATCTTACGGATTGACCACGTGGTGGGATTATTCCGTATCTGGAGCATTCCTTATCATGAGCCGTTAGAAAATAAAGGTCTTAACGGACTTTTCGACCCGAAAGATGAATCCGTATGGAAGGAGCATGGCAGAAGAATTCTCAAAATCATTCTGGATAACACGTCCATGCTGCTGTGCGCTGAGGATTTAGGGACTATTCCTGCCTCCTGCCCCGAGGTCTTGAAAGAGTTCGGTATCCCCGGTAATGATGTGCAGCGTTGGACCAAGGACTGGTGGAAGAGACATGACTTTTTAGATCCTCAGAAGTACCGGCAGCTTTCCGTGGCCATGCTTTCCACGCACGACACCACGAACTGGCCTGCCTGGTGGGAAAATGAGGCAGGGACTGTGGATGAGGACCTTTTCATCAGAAAATGCTCTGACCACCGGCAGATAAATTTTAGCCTTGTTAAGAATAAATTGTTTGACCCCGCGAAATCCCGTCATGGAAGGCTGCGCTGGCAAAAAAGCATAGATTCGGTGGATAAATTAGTGGTCATCTTGGGAAAGAGAAAAGAAGAGCTGAAAGACTTCATAGACCTGTATCAAAATACATACCGGGAAAAGGAAAAACTGTGGCGCCACATGAAATGGACTGGCCCCATGCGTGAGAAATCCGATTTCCATATCGTGCAACGGGCTTTAAAGATTACCCTGGATTCCAACGCTCTCTTTTGCATCAACACGCTGGTGGACTGGCTATATATCGCCGATGTCTTTAAAGAAGACCCATACCAGAACAGGATCAATGTGCCTGGCACGATCAGCGAGAAGAATTGGTCCCTGACCATCCCGCTTTCCCTGGAAGATTTACTCAAGCACAAAATCAACAACACCATCCGCCGGATGATCAAATCTTCCGGAAGGATATAGTTTTTGGTGGTTGTCTTGGCCTGTTTCTCGCAGGGACGCTTGTTTTGCCCCAGCGAGGCAAAACTGCGCTCGTCTCGGCTTCGTCGCTCTGCCAGACTTCGTATATAGCGGGGTAACCATACCCTCTCCTCGCCTCCACGCCCTGCTCGAAACCAAGCCAAGCCACCCACAAAATCCGCCAAGTTCTTTTCAAGCTTTAAGGCCGTTTCTTCCAAGACCGTTATGCAGCAATGAGTTTTGTTAGAAGTGTCCCTTGGGGACAGTTCTGTAGTAACTGCTCGCTATTAAATAGGATATTTAGAAACGGTCTTAGAGATTGCAAACTCAGATAAGGCAATTGTGTCCAAAAAGGTCTGAAGATATACAGTTAGCCGGAAAACGTTGAATGGGGTACTGCATTGATTTTTCTCTACAAATTACGCAAAAATAATTGTTCTAGATAATAAACATGATAAAAAACGATAGAAGAAAGATTGGTTTTGGTTTAGTGGGCACTGGTGCAGTTGCTCCTTTTCACATTCGGGCTATCAATAAAAACAAAGAAGCCCGATTAGTGGGAGTTTTCAGCGGTTCTGTTTCGCGAGGTAGATATTTTGCAAATAAATTAAGAATTAAACATTATATGAAGTATTCAGATATGCTCAAAGATGATGTTATAGACGTCATTGATATTATTACATATAACTATCTGCATGCAGATTATGCTATTGAGGCCATAGAATATGGCAAGCATGTTTTAGTAGAAAAGCCCATCGATATTGATTTAGCAAAAGCCCAAAGGCTGATAAAATTAGCCGAAGAGAAACATCGAAAATTATCATGTGTTTCTGAATTCCGTTTTTCGCCAGGGATAACGGAATTAAGAGATTTAATAAAAAAAGATGCTCTAGGGAGGGTTTTTCTGATAGATATTTCTTTATTTCTGCATAGGGATGATAAATATTTTTTGAATTCTGGAGGCTGGAGGTCAAAGACAGAATTAGCTGGTGGCGGAGTTCTCATTATGAATGCGATACATGTAATTGATATATTGCTTTGGCTATTCGGGCCCATAAAGAAGATCTACGTAAGGAAAATGAACGTTAGAAATTATATAGAGGTAGAAGAGTGTGCTGGTTTGCTCATGGAGCTCGAAAATAATATTTTATGTCTAATTTCTGCTACAAGCGCTGCAGCGCAAGAGGCACCTATTACAATTGAAGTTCATGGAATCAATGGTTCTGTTAGGCTTGAGGATTTTACAATTATTAGAAATCCTGGGCAAAATAAAGTGATCCGCAGTTTTTGTCTAATCGATAAAATAAAAAAATTTATAAATAAAAAATCTCTTTTCGATATTTGTTTTTATCACCAGATAAAAGATATAATAGATGCTATTAAAGAAGGAAGAGAGCCAGTTACTAATGGAACATTTGGTGTCGACGCACTCAAGGTAATAAAAAAAATCTATGAATGTTGTAATAGTGATTGATTTTATAAGGTTGAGAAAATGTTTGAAAAAGTAAAAGTCAGAGAGCGCATTTTCAAAAGCAAAGGTGCAATGCCTCTTCCGAAAGCGCTCATTTTCGAACCAACAATTACTTGCAATTTGCATTGTTCTATGTGTGAAAGATATGTAAAGCCATCTGAGTTAAACAGGAGAGAAATGGAGCTGATAGATATAATAAGGTTTATAAAAAAATTGCCTAAAACCATTAAAAGCGTATATATAAGTGGTGGCGAGCCATTTATGAGGAGGGATATAATCGATATTTGCCAAGAATTTTTGAAACAAAATATTTCAGTAAGAATTCAAACCAATGGCACTTTTGTGGATAAAGTTTTGGAACTAGCCAAAATCAATGGAGTTGATCTGATGTTTTCTCTCGATGGCACCAGGGAAGTGCATAATAAAATAAGAGGGGAACCTTTCGTATTCGATAGAAATTTAAATATTTTTAAAACATTGCGTAATGAATTTAATAGAGAACTTATAATTACTTCAGTAATAACTGAAACGAACCTCAATATTTTAAAAGACCTTATCAAGCTTTTGTACGAAGAAAATCTAAAGTCATTTTTAATAATTGAGTTGGAGAGGATATACACAAAGCAAATTATTGATGAAACATCAAAAATGCTTGGAATCACTATAAACGATTTACCCGCACATTTAAAAAATAAAACAATACCTTCTTATTCTTTCCAAGAATTCACAAGAACCATAAATGAATTGAAAAAGGAATTAAAGCTATGCGGTTTTAATTATTGTTTTTTCCCTGGAAATCTTATCCCTAAAGCCGCGGAATTTTATTACAGAACATATCGAGAACATAATGAACTTTATTGTTCATACCTCGATGATTTAAGGATAGACAGCTGCGGTAATATTATTCCTTGTTTTGCTATACGGAAAGCTTTTGGCAATGTAACAAAAGATTCTATAAAAACAATATGGAATTCTAAAGAATATTGTGAGTTTAGAATAAAGTTGTTGGAGCACAATTTAGCGCCGATATGCGAAACCTGTTTCAAAGCTTCGGAAAATG
>JAZDOJ010000022.1:0-2021 GCA_043798795.1 Candidatus Omnitrophota bacterium | reverse complement strand
AAACGGTCCAGGTGCGCGGGCAAAGAGCCGTCATCCTGAAAATACCTGTCCAATTGCCTTTGGGATATCAAACCCTTTTTCGTTAAGACGGCGTATAAGGCGATGGCCGCGTGCGCTTTGCTCAGGATAAAGATATCTCTTCTCTTCCAATTCTTTTCATCAAGATTCTTCAGTTGATGAAAATACAAAGCCACCAATAAGTCCGTGCAGGACAAGGCAGATCCCACATGGGCGCTCCTGGATTTACAGGCCACCTCTATGATCGATTTCCTTACGTCCTTTGCCCATTTACTCAATCTATCCTCTAACATATTTTTATTGGCAAACGCGCCTGGATTCTTTTTCTTCAAGAAGTCCGTCTACAAAACGGATGATCTCCCTGTCTCTCTGGCACATCTTTAAAGGAACCATCTGTTCTTTCGTAAACCAGCCCCAGCCTTGCCCCTCCTGTAATTTGAGGATGGATTTGTCTGCGTCAAAGAACTCTATAAAAACATACATTTGGCCCGGTGTGTTGTTCTCTTCAAATTCTTGCTCTCTAACGAAACAGGGAGCCTTAATGTGAAGCCTTAACTCTTCAAAGGCCTCCCTTTGCACAGCCTCTTCAGGGGTCTCATCCGCATCGATCTGCCCTCCAAAAAAAGCCCAGTAATCCGGTAACATCCTTGCGTCCTTTGAACGATGTTGCAGCAAGAATTTCTTTGCGGAATCATGCACTATAATGACCACGACACGTAGTTTCATATCAGAGACGATTGTTAAATAAAATTGACATGCTCCGGCGGATGCTTTAATTCCCAAAGGTACCGGTTCACTTCATCCATCCGGCAATTAACCCTGCATCGCCTGCTGTCTAAGTTTTCTTTCGCCCAGGCCATAAACTCTTTCCTTCTCTTGGACTGCCATATCTTTCTGAATGTGTCTTTATAAATATGGCCCAGATAAAACTCTTTTCTTGTCAGATAGTTGGCGCACCCCCACACGTTCCCCTTGCTGCCGATATAGGTCCAGAAGGGCAAGGCCAGACATTGACGATAACCGTGTCTGGCCTCATCCCATTTTTGCATCGTATGAACCCTGAATATCACGTTGAACCTGTCGTTATTGAATCTGCAAAGCTTCTCGGCAAGGCCGAAATACTTTGCATACTTTATATTCTTGTACTTTTTTGTTTTGCTGTAGGGGTGCTGGGAATAGGGTTTGACGACCAGATAATCCATCCCAATATCTCGAGCCTTCTTGGCTAAAAGGGCGACCTCGTTATGATTCTCGGGCAATAAAATGAGCTGCATCCCTAGAGCGCATTTGAGGCCTTTGCGGCGTTTGAGCCTTGCGGTATAAGACATGTTTTTCATGACGCGGTCAAAATCACCTGGCCTTGTTTGGTGGATTTCGGCATAGGTCCTTTTATGACCTGCGGTGATGCTGACCTTGATCCAGCTAAGTTGAGGCAATGTCGCGTCACAGAGCTTCTTATCAAACAACACCGCGTTGGTCGTAAGGGCAACATCCATCCCCGCTCTTTTTGTATCCAAGATGATCTGTCCGATGTGCTTATGCATAAGGGGCTCTCCCTCTCCGGCGTACATAATGCTCTTCACCCCCAGGCGTCCCATCTCAAACAGCCTTTCCTTCAGCATATCCTGGTCTAAGAAAGCTGAGGGAGCCCTCGCAAAATCCAAAGCGCAGTAGAGGCAATGGTGATTGCAGGCGCCAGAGGGAGATATCTCCACGTAGATAGGATAAATATCCTTTCCCGCTAACCAATCATGAATCCGGTCAACATGAAAATTAAGCTTGTGGCTTTCGATCCTGTATTTATCCACGACGATTACTTAGCATCAATTGATCCACGATACAGTGGCAAATGACTTGATGGATGATTTCTACAAAACCATAGGAAGGGGAAGGAACGTAAAAATTGATGTCTCCCAGCTTTCTTAAGGGGTTATTTTGGGAAAAGCCGGAAAAGGTGACGACCCATAAACCTCTTTGCCTTGCTTTTTGTGTAGCCTTGAGAA
>JAZDOJ010000040.1:0-34289 GCA_043798795.1 Candidatus Omnitrophota bacterium | reverse complement strand
TTATAGGTCTCACCTCTCTTCTCAAAAAGCGCTCCCGCCTTATCCTTATCCAGCTCCTCCCTAACAAACGGCTCATTCTTGGAAATAATCTCCCGCATCTTCTGTGTGATGCGGCCCAAATCATCGTCGGAAAACGGCTCTAATTTAGCAAAATCGTAGTAAAAGCCGTCTTCGATGGAGGGCCCGATGCCAAGCTTGGCCTCGGGCCACAGCTCCTTTACGGCTTGCGCCATCACGTGGGAACAAGAGTGTCGTAATGTATTTAGATCCATTTTATTCTGGTGGGCCCAAGAGGATTCGGACCTCTGGCCTTTGCGATGTCAACGCAACGCTCTAACCAACTGAGCTATGAGCCCTGATTTCTCGTTCGCTACGCTCATAGCGAACACCTATAACCAACGACGAGGGATGCCTTGCATCCCGAGGAGTCCCTGCGCTTTTTGCAGGGACTGAGCTAACCGCCCCTGCCATTTATGGTTACAAGTGCCGGGGGAGGGATTTGAACCCTCACACTCTTACGAGCGGCGGATTTTAAGTCCGCATTGTCTGCCAGTTCCAACACCCCGGCAAATAAGTTCAATTAAAAACTGTTTTGCTTTTTTCCCAACCCTTATATGACTTAACGCACTCTTGAGCTAATTTTATTTTTCTATCCAAACCAAAACAATTGGCATAATAACATCTTTCGCTGATTTCTTTTGCAGCCATTTTCCCATATTTCAACACCCAAGTACTACTCGTATTCTTATGAATCTTACCAAATACTCTTAATAGTTGTACTGTTGCGCTGTTCAACCAGTAAATAAATTTTTCGGATCCCGAATACACCCTTAAGCTCCATTGCTCCCTGTTATTAGTCGGATGGATCCATCTCCTAATACAACCGTCTCCATCAATGACCCCTCTAAAGAAATCAGCGAAATATTGGTTAGGCACTTCTAATGAGCCCAACGTCAATGATTTGTTCTGCGAAAGCCCGATTGATAACAAAAAATCATAAAGATTTTTGTTTCCGATTTGGATGTGGAAAGACTTTTGTTTCTTGCCGTTGTATTTAATGCCGACTTTATTACTAATTCCTATTGCATCTTTAATCGTTTGAAGAAAATCAGAATCTTTGGCTGTTATGTCTATATGCCTTCCATCAGACGACAAACAACCATCTGTAGCAATCAATCCTACCAGATACCAAAGATGCGCTCCGATAATAGTTAATTCTTTTCTTTTAGCTGGCATTTATGTGTATGCGTTCCACCACTTGCCCGTCAGCTTAGGAGATCCCTCGCAGCCAACACGAACATCAGATACTGTGCTCACTGCGGCGCTTGTCGCGCCGCTTAACGTTCGCACAGTATCCAAGAAATTTTCCTTGTCGGAAAAATTCATTGGAGGCGACGAGCGGATTCGAACCGCTGAATAGCTCTTTTGCAGAGAGCTGCCTTGCCACTTGGCTACGTCGCCAAATATCAAAGAATCTTTTTGACCTCTCTGACTATCGTCTCGACCTCAGCCAGGCAGCCCATGCCAACCTTGCCGCAGGCCAGTCTCCCCTTGATCGGCTCAACAAATTTATACCCGTGGCTCTTGAGCTTGCGGATGTTCTCCTGGACGATTGCGTTTTTATACATCGTCTCATTCATCGCCGGCGCGATCAACACAGGCGCTTTTGTGGCGCAAACAATGCAGGTTAATAGATCATCGCACATGCCACCTGCTATCTTACCGATTATATGAGCAGTGGCCGGCGCCAATAATATCAAATCGCATCTTTGGGCTAATGAAACGTGCCCTATCTCCCAGACATCCGAATCGTCAAACAGGCTTCCATAAACGCGGTTGCCCGAAAGGCCCTGAAACACAACCGGCCTGATCAACTCCTTCGCCTCTTCCGTCATGACGACGGTCACGGAAAAAGACTCATCTTGCAACCGGCGCACGATCTCGCAGGCCTTATAAATGGCGATGCTGGCTGTCACGCCCAAAATAATAGTTTTCTCTTGTTTCACGGCTCTAGTCTTTCGGCTTTATCTTCTTACACTTGATCTTTCCCTCGGCGACCTCCTGCAAGGCTACGGTCGAAGGTTTAACCGAAGCGGCCGCCTCCACAAGCTTTGGCTGGCCTTCGGCGATCTCAAGGCCCCTTTTTGAAGCCAGAATCACCAATTTATAAACAGAATCACAACTCTTGTCCAAAAGTTTTTCAAGCGACATGTATGTCATAAGCTCCTTCGCTCCTCGTGCTGATTTCCTGAACTATAATTTTTTTTAAGGCCTTGACCGCCCGTGCCAAATTGTTGTTCACCAGACAATGGTCGTATAGGCAGGAACCCAGAATCTCCTTTCGGGCCAGTTTCAGCCGCTCACCAATCTCTTCTTTTTTAGTTTTGTGACAACGCTTGACGATTCTCTGCTGTAACGTCCTTAAGGAAGGCGGGCCAACAAAAATCGTGACCGAATTTTCTGGATATGACCTCTTGATCGTAAGTGCGCCTTTGAGGTCCAGGCACAAGACGATATGTTTTCCTTGACCCACCTGTTTATCCACAAACTCTTTTGGCGTGGCGTAATGATAACCCAAATACCTGGTCCATTCAAGGATTTTTTTTGCCTTCTGGGCTCTTCTAAAATCCTTCTCGGTAATAAAGGAGTAGTCCTGGCCCCTGTGTTCGTTTGACCTTTGAGGCCGGGTGGTCAAAGAAATGGATTTGACCAGAACCTTGCGCAGGGACCTATCGAGAAGCAGCTTCTTCAGAAGCGTGGTTTTGCCTGAACCCGACGGGCCGGAAACCACAAAAATGACTCCCTTGATTTTATCCAGTTTTACCGCCACTTATTCTATGTTTTGCACCTGTTCACGGATCTTCTCGATCTGACTCTTCATCTGCACGACCCGGGAGGAGATGCTGGCCAAAAAAGTTTTGGCCGCCAGCGTATTAGCCTCGCGCTGCATTTCCTGGGCAATAAAATCCAGTTCTTTTCCCACCGAGCCGTTTTTAACCAGCTTATTCTTAAAATTACGGATATGGAAGGCGAGCCTGTCAATCTCTTCCGCAATATCCGTGTCCTTGATGAAAGCCGAACGCTCCTCGTCCGTCGGTATCTGGGCCAGCTTTTCCTTTAACGCTTTTCTGAATCTGGCTTTGATAAAAACCAGGCCCTTCGAGAGGGCCTCGGCTCTTGTTTTTAGAAAAATCAGGGTCGAGCGCCCCTCCTTCTGTCGCATCTTCACGAGATCATCCAGAGCGGAATAAAGAACGGGTTTCATCTTCGGCCAAAGGTTGCTTGCGCGTACCCGGCTGGTTCCCAAGGACAAAACCCCTGGCAGGTGTATTAAGGTGTCGATGCTAACATCATCCCTGATCCTAAATTGCTCTTTGATCCTGCGGATCTTCCCCAAATAACTTTGCAGCAGGTCCCTGTTAATAGAGACGTGGGAGGCCTTGCTGCCCATCACGATTATGACACACGTCAGGCGGCCTCTTTTGATTCTTGTTTCGATGGCCTTCTTGATCTTGTCTTCTAAATAAAGCAGTTCCTCCGGCAAATGAAAGATGATCTCTAAAAATTTATGATTGGAGCTCCTCAGCTCTATGTTGACTTTTCCCAAGGGCAAAACATCCGCCTCATGAGCCCCAAAGCCTGTCATGCTCTTTATCATCTTGGCTCCTTGCCTTTTATGCCCACGCCTTCGTCTTGTGCTCTCTGACCCTTGTTTCCTTTGTAGGGTATAAATCCACGATAATCTCATCCGGAGCAAACCACAGTTTTATTTCTCTTTCTGCCTCAGGCCCATTGGAAGAGACGTGGATGACATTTTCATAGACCCCTCTCGTCGTGATTCTTCCGTAAGAGCCACGTATCGAAGTCGGATCCGCCTCTTCGGGGTTGGTGGCACCTGCCAATTCTCTGCACTTCTTAATCGCCTGCTCTCCCCAGTACACCAGGACCATCACCTTACGCCTGTCGTGCAACTCCCCGCGCAGATAGCGTATGATATCTTCAAAAAAAGGCTTACTTTTAAGATGATCATAGTGCTTAACGGCCAGCTCCCTGGAAACGCGCACCATCTTTGCAGCCACGATTTCAAGCTTCGTTTCGGAAAGCCGTGTCAGTATGTTTCCGGTCAAAGATTTTTTCAGGCCGTCTGGCTTTATGAGAATTAAGGCTGCCTGGCTCATTATTTCACGCCCCCTCTTAACACCTGCATAATCCTCTCCAGGTCTTCCTGAGAATAAAACTCGATCTGGATAGACCCCCGCTTTTTTTTCTTGCTGATCCTGACCTTGGTGGCCAGGATATGCTGCAATTCCTCCTCCAAAACAGCGGTGAGAGGATCCATGACAATTGTCCCCATTCTCCTTTTTGCCCCTTTGAAGCGGCGGGATTTAATGAGATTCTCCAGTTCCCGCACAGAAAGGCCGTTCGTGATAACCATTTGAGCTAATCTTCTCTGCTGGTTCGTATCTTCAACCTCTAATAGGGTCCTGCCATGGGCAAAAGAGATGCGTCCTTTTTTCAGCTCCTCCTGTATCTCTTGTGGCAACTTCAATAATCTCAATGTGTTAGAAATTGTAGCTCTTGACTTGCCCAGGACATCACTGATCTTCTCCTGCGTCACATGAAATTTGTCCATCAAGTGCTGATAAGCGTGCGCTTCTTCAATTGCATTGAGCCCTTGTCTTTGGATGTTCTCTACCAGAGCCAACTCTAAAGAATCCTTATCCTCAACATCCTTGATGATTATGGGCAACTCTTTTAAATTTAATAACTTAGCAGCCCTTAACCTTCTTTCCCCCGCTATGAGCTCATAAAAATCGGCCTTGCGTCTGACCAGCAAAGGCTGAATCACTCCTTTTTCTTTTATGGATTGAGCCAACTCTTCAATGCTCTCATTATCAAAATCTTCTCTGGGCTGAAAAGGATTTGGTTTTATCTGTTCAGATTGGACAAAATGAATTTGATTTTTGCGCCCTTCTTCCTTTTCAGGTATTAAGGCAGCTATGCCTTTGCCTAGAGCTTTTCTTTCCATTGCGCATCTCCTTCTATTTTAGGTTCATCATTAACGAGCTGGGCATTGACAGGAAATCCCAGGATCTCTCTGGTTAACTCCTCATACTTTACGGCACCTATAGAATCTTTATCATACAAGGCAATAGGTTTTCCAAAGCTCGGGGCTTCAGTAAGCCTGATGCTGCGAGGAATAACTGTTTCATAAACTTTCCCCTTAAAATGTGCTCTGGTTTCTTGAATCACTTCTTTGGTTAGGTTCGTACGGAAATCTGCCATCGTAAGAAGCACGCCTTCTACGACCAGCTCAGGATTGAGGTTTTCTTGCACAAGTCTAATAGTATTAGATAGTTGCGTCAATCCTTCTAACGCATAATATTCACATTGAACCGGGATGAGAACGCTATTGGAAGCACACAAGGCATTAATTGTTAATAATCCCAATGAGGGCGGTGAGTCTATAACCAATATATCAAAATAGTCTTTTTCTTTAGAGAGCGCTCTTTTAAGCCTATATTCCCTGCCCAGAGCTCCTACAAGCTCTACTTCTGCACCTGTTAAATCTAAATTAGAGGGTGCTAGAAAGAGGTTGGCAATAGCTGTGGCTTGAAGGATTTCCTGAAGAGCACACTCTTCTAACAGTAAATGGTATGTGCTCTTCTTAATATCGTGCTTGTTTATTCCTATTCCGCTGGTTGCGTTTGCCTGAGGGTCCAGATCAATAAGCAATGTTTTCTTTCCGCCTAAGGCAAAATAAGTGGCTAGATTAATCGCAGAAGTGGTCTTACCTGTCCCCCCCTTCTGATTACAAATAGCGATAATCTTTCCCATTATTTCTTATGCACTTTAAAGACCCTGCTTTGAGAATTCAGGTGAGACAGCCTTTCTGCTAAAGATCTGAGCTTATCGTAATCTACTTTACGATAGTTTTCAAGCTTATGCATCACCATCTCTCGCCATACGTTATAAACTTCCTGTTTTTTCTCGCTTTGCAAAGGATATTTATCAAAATGCTCCATAATCCTTTTGAGCTCATTAATTCTTGTAACCCTATAGTAGAAAGAGGGTTTGGTATGTTCAGCCTTAAAAGAGCCTTTTTTATCTCTGCCCTTATAAATATCCCCTACAAAGTCAAAATGTCTTTGAATCTCCTCAACTATTTTCTGGTTGTCTTCTCTTTGCTTAATAGCAAAATATAAAGCAAATGTGCCACCCTGCCTGCTATAGGTAAAAGCTGCTTCCCCATCTGCAAATCCAGTTATATACCATGGATTTAACATAATGCTCTTTAATAAAAAATACAAATGTTCCGCGTGAAAATGTTTCATCTGGAATATTTCCACGCGGAACATTTTACTGAATTTATACTAATTATCCTTAATTTTTGATGAATTGTCAAGCCTTTTCTTTGTCTTTTATAATAGAGGCTCGGATCTTGGCTGGCTTTGCGCCGGGCATGCCAAAAAGGCCCTGAACTCCCTCGGAAAGAATCTCAATCTTTACTTTATCTCGAGCCAGCCTCAGCTGCACTAACGCCTTTTTAATCGCTTCTTCGACAGAGGTCCCTTCGACTTCAATGCTCGTCTTTGGTCTCATTTTATATGACTTATTCTCAATTGATACAGTTGATTCCCCAGCATAAGCGTGCTATTAATAAACCAATATAGAACTAGGCCGGCAGGCATAGAATAAAAAATGAATCCAAACAAAAGAGGCATCATAATCATCATCATCTTTTGCTGTTCTGCTGAGCTGCCCGTGGCAGTAGATGCCGAAGTGGTTTTTTGCTGGATAAACATTCCTATGGTCATTAAGATTGGCAGTAAATTGAAGGTGTCGAAAGGCTTTGGAAAAGGCAAGGAGAACAATCTATCCGGGCCTGACAGATCCTTAATCCATAAGAAACTCGCCCCTCTTAAAAACACAGAGCGCATCAGTGTTTGGTATAAGGCAATAAATATAGGCATCTGAAGAAGCAGGGGTAGACATCCACCAAAAGGATTAACTTTGTGCTTACGAAAGAGCTCCATTTGCTCTTTCTGCATTCTCTGCGGGTTATCTTTGTGTTGCTTTTTTAATTCTTCAATGTGCGGTTGCAAGGCTTGCATCTGTTTCATAGAGTGCATTTGTTTTATGCTAAGGGGGAAAAGCACAAGGTACACGGCGATGCTAAGCAAAATGATAGCCCAGCCCCAATTATGGACCAGGCCGTAAAAAAACTGTAATAGTTTTAGAAGGATTTGCGAAATAAAATCAAAGGTGCCATAATGCACCACGGAAGCCCACGCAGGATTTAAATTTTGAATTATACTTAACTCTTGTGGTCCCAAATAGATACGGAATGTTTCCTTTAATTCATGGCCAGGAGATATAAGAACGCTCCTTAAGCTCAGGCCAATTTCAGAATCATGTTTACCTGTCTTTTTTATGTAACCATCCAAGAGATTTTGCTCGGGTTCAATAATCGCGCAAAAGTATCGTTCGCGCATTGCCAAAAAATTTACGTCTGCTACCTTCAGGTCTTTTTTGGGGCTTACGTGTCCTGTTTTTTCTTTTGTGGCCACGGCAACATCCTGATAGCGCGCATCGACATTTTTAGAAGAAAAATCAAGCGTCCCTAATATTAAAGGTGCAGCTACGGACAAAGGGATGTCTGATAGATTCTCAATAATAATCTCTAACCTCATGTCATAACTTGAGTTAGAGAAAAGAAATTTTTTTGTTACCTTCTTGTTTGAGTCGGCGTGCAAAAAGGTTATTTCTTCTGAGTCGCTATGTTGCCTAGCAAAAAGGAGGGATCTGTCATTAAGCAAAAACCCGTTTTGTAAAGAGAATGTGGCAGATTGATAGTCGTTAAACTTAACCTCTTTAATAGCTGCTAACGACTCTACAAAGGTAATTGTGAATTTTTCCTGACGATAATCAATAGTCTTGCCGTCTTTCATGCCCGGCGAATCAAAAGAAGAAGGAGGCGCTTCAGGGACATTTTCATGAACTTGGCCTGTGTCTTTATTTATAACTTCTTTGTTTGCAATGGGTTGCTGCTTTGGCATCATGGCGGACCAGGCCAGCAACAATAAAAGTGAAAGGGCCATAGCTAATATTAAACGTTTTTCCATTTTATTCTACAGGGTCATAACCTGACCGTCCTGAAAAAGGGTGGCATGACAAAATTCTCATGCCTGCCTTTAGACTGCCACGCAAAAGACCATATTGTGTAATGGCTTGCATGGCATAGTCGGAACAGCTGGGTGTAAAACGGCAGGAACGCAGCCGAAGGTTACGCCAAAACAACTGGTATCCACGGATCAGCTTAATGACAATTTGACTTAGCATGAAACGCTATAATCTTTTTCTTCCCTTGCGACGACGGCGCGACAAGGTCCGGCGGCCAGCGGTCGACGCCATTCTTTTACGAAAACCGTGCCTGCGTTTCCCGACGATGTTGGTAGGGGTTTTTAAATTTTTTTTCATTGGCTTTTAGGCAATCCCTTTGAATGTGTTTCTCAATTATAACACAAAGCGCTCTCAAGTCAACAAATTCGTATGCCCCGCCTCTTAGCGCCCCCGCACCTGAGATGAACTTTTTCCTGGCGTTTTCCACAAGGTTCTATTTTCTTAAAAAAATCCTGACAAGTTGTTTTTTTGTTGACGCCAAAATTTTTTATTGTATAATGGTGAAACGCGTTATGGAAGCAGGCGCAACGTTTTCGCTTGCATGTTGTTTTAGCGCTGTTATAATAGGAAGGGTTTTAGCATAGTTTGTTGTTTCTGGTTTTCCACAGATTTATGCAAGATGTGGATAAGCTGTTAATTCTGTACATAATCAGAGATGCTCGACATAATCAGTGTGTGGCAGCAGGCCCAAGGGGAGCTAAAAAAGCGGCTAGGCCCTACGGTCTTTGAAACCTGGATCCTCCCCTTAACACCGCGGCCCGACAGCAAAAACGGCTTTGTACTGGAGGCTCCGGATGCTTTCTTTAGGGAATGGGTCGAGAAACATTACAGGCTCCTCATCCAGCAGGCCGTGGATAATGCCTTGGGCCAGAAGGGGACCGTTCTATTTTTTGAGTCTGGCGCCGGAAAGGACCGAGTTTGGCCCGAGACCCTGAGCCCGTTGAGCCCACCGGCCAAGCCAGGGGGCCATCAAGATAGCCTGGGGCTGAATCCACGATACACATTTGAAAATTTTATTGTGGGGCCATCTAACCGGCATGCCCATGCTTATTCTTTAGCTGTTGCCGATTCTCCCGCTAAGGCCTATAATCCCTTGTTTATTTATGGAGGGGTGGGGCTGGGCAAAACCCACCTGATTCAGGCGATCTGTAACCTCATCATCAGTAAGTCGGAGGCAGGCCTTAAAATCTGCTATATGTCTTCGGAGAGATTTACGAATGAATTGATCGATGCCATCCAACACCATTCAACGTCTCGCTTCAGACAAAAATACAGGAACGTCGATGTGTTGGTGATTGACGATATCCACTTTATCGCCGGGAAGGAGTCGACCCAGGAAGAATTTTTTCACACCTTCAACACTCTTTACGACGCCCATAAACAGATCGTCTTTTCCTCGGACCGGCCCCCCAAAGAAATCGTCCATTTACAAGAGAGGCTCGTCTCCCGTTTCGGCTGGGGCCTCACCACCGATATCCAACCGCCTGACCTCGAAACACGGGTAGCCATTTTAAAGAAAAAAATTGAGCGGGAGCCTGTGGCCGTCCCAGACGAAGTGATCTTTTTTATCGCTTCGCTCATAAAGACAAATGTCAGGGAGCTGGAAGGGGCCTTGATACGCACCATCGCTTATTCTTTACTTGAAGAGGAACCCATCACGCTCGGCTTGGCTAAAGAGGTTTTAAAAGACCTCCTTAAAGAGCCCAAGAGGCTTATTACGGTTGATTTTATACAGCGCTGTGTGTGCGAAGAGTTTGGGGTCTCTTTGCACGAACTAAAAACCAAGCGCCGCAACAAAACAATTGTTGTCCCGCGCCAGGTGGCTATGTATTTGAGCCGAGAGTTGACGGAGTTATCTCTGCCTGAGATAGGGGACTATTTTGGCGGCAAGGACCACACCACGGTTTTGCATTCTTACAATAAAATCAAAGGGGATTTGAATAAAAGTGAGGTTTTGAAGCAAAGGGTGGAACGTGTTATTAGCATCATTCAACAATAAACCCAAGGGTTTTCCCAAAGAAATGATTGGGTTATTTTGGGTTCTCTCTAAGGGTTAGGAGGGTTCTTAACAGAAACGTAAACCATGACTACGACTACGATTTTTATATATTATTATTAAAAGGAGAGGGATTATGAAATTTAATATACAGAAAGATGTTTTATTAAGTGGGATACAAACCATACAAAACATTATTACCACAAAAGCAGCCCTACCAATACTTTCTAATGTTTTATTGGAAACCCAAGCAGATGGTTTAAGGTTAACGGCGACGGATTTAGATGTTGGGATAAGCTGTGTCATACCTGTGGATACCCAAGAGCCCGGCTCTATTACTATTCCCGCCAAAAGATTTGGAGACATTATTAGGGAACTACCCTCTAATAGCGTAGATATTACTACAAAAAAGAATAATCTCGTGACGATTGATGCCAAGTCTTGCCAGTTTAAAATCATGGGGTTGGGAAAAGAGGAGTTTCCGAGGTTGCCGGAGTTTAAAGACAAGGAAGTTATCAAACTTGAACAATCCCTTTTAAAACAAATGCTTAGCCTTACCTCTTTTGCGGTGTCTTTTGATGAGACGCGCTATATTCTTAATGGAATATTATTTAAGATAAACAAGAATATTCTTTCATTGGTAGCCACGGATGGTAAGCGATTGGCGATTATTGAAAAAAAACTCAATAATAATATCGATAAAGATATCTATATGATTGTGCCCATTAAAACCGTTCATGAGTTAAATCGCAACCTCCAAGAGGAGGGTGAATTATCTATGGTGTTGGGAGAGAACCAGGCCATGTTTGATTTGGGGAATATTGTGATTATTTCGCGTCTTATTGAGGGGGAGTTCCCTGAATACCAGCAGGTTATTCCTCCTGCATCGGATAATGTGTTGAGGGTGGATCGCACAGAGCTTATGTTGGCCGTGAAGAGGGCCTCTTTGCTTTCAACGCCAGATTACCAGGCTGTTAAGTTAGAGGTTTTTAAAAACAAGCTGGTTCTTTCTAAATCAACTCCGGATGTGGGTGAATCGCGCGAAGAGCTGCCCGTTGATTATACGGGCAAGGAGATGGTTATTGGTTTTAATCCTAATTATTTAATAGATGTTTTAAAAAATCTTACAGAAGACAAGGTGGGGCTTGAGCTGACAGACAGCGAACAGCCCGGCGTGATGCGTTGTGACGGTTATGTTTATATTGTGTTACCCATGCGCCTCAACTAAATGGATAAAATTAAAGAGGTTGTCAATGGTGTTATGGGAGACTGGGCGGTCCAAAAGGAGGGGGCGGGGCCAGACGCACCACAGGCCTGGTTAAAAAAAGTCTTGACAAAAAAAGAGTTGGAGCATATAAAGTTTAATTATTTTAAAAAAGGCGTTCTGGGGGTATGGGTCGATTCCTCTACCTGGCTTTATTCATTCCATTTAAAAAAAACCAAGTTGTTGGATAAGTTACATAAGGTCGCTAGCGGTGTTCAGGATATCCGTTTTCGGATCGGGGTCACTCAATGAGCAAGAAAGAAAATAAAAAAGAAAAAAAGGTGGAGCCTGTTTTGCGAAAAGAGGCACCTAAGGGCAAATCCTACGATGCCACCACAATTCAGGTTTTAGAGGGGACCGAGGCTGTCCGGCGCCGGCCCGCCATGTATATCGGAGACACCTCAGCGCGCGGCCTACACCACCTTGTTTATGAGGTTGTCGATAATAGCGTGGATGAGAGCCTGGCCGGCCAATGCACCTTTATTGATGTCGTCATCCACCCTGACAACAGCGTCAGTGTCACCGACAATGGCCGTGGTATTCCGGTCGATATCCATAAAACAGAAAAGAAGCCGGCTGTAGAAGTGGCCCTGACCAAACTGCACGCAGGAGGCAAGTTTGACCACAGGGTGTATAAGGTATCAGGCGGTTTGCATGGGGTGGGTGTTAGCGTGGTGAATGCTTTGTCTGATTGGTTGGAGGTTGAGATTAAAAGAGACGGCAAGACTTACCACCAGCGATACGAACGCGGCAAAACAGTTTCCAGGCTAACTGTTATCGGCAAAAGCCAGCATACGGGCACCAAAGTGACCTTTAGGCCTGACCGTACGATTTTTAGCAAAATAGAATTTTCTTATGATACTCTGGCCCAGCGCTTGAGAGAGCTCGCCTTTCTGAACAAGGGCCTCAAAATAAAACTCGAGGATGAGCGAACAGACAAAGAAAGCGTTTTTGAGTTTGGCGGCGGGATCGTTTCTTTTATAGATTACTTGAACAAGAACAAAAATCCACTGCACAACAAGGCCATCTATTTTCTAAAAGAGCAGGATGAAGTCATTTTAGAGGGGGCCCTGCAGTATAACGACGGTTATGCGGAAACGCTCTACTCCTTTGCCAATAATATCAATACAGCGGAAGGAGGGACTCACCTTTCAGGCTTTAAGTCAGCATTAACGCGCGCCATTAATCAATACGCTAAATCTAAAAACCTCCTTAAGGATGATATCACGATTGCAGGGGAGGATGCGCGCGAGGGCCTGACGGCTGTTGTCAGCGTGAAAGTGCCGAATCCTCAATTTGAAGGACAAACCAAGACCAAGCTCGGGAATTCCGAAGTCGAAGGCTTGGTTGCCTCAGCGAGCCTGGAGGCATTATCAGGGTTTTTTGAAGAGAATCCGTCGATTGCCAACAAAATCATAGATAAGGTCATTGTGGCCTCTCGCGCGCGCGAGGCCGCGCGCAAGGCCCGGGAGCTAACCCGACGAAAAGGGGCCCTAGAGGGAGCCGGCCTTCCGGGTAAACTTGCGGATTGCTCTGAAAGGGATGCCGCCCTATGTGAATTGTATATCGTGGAGGGCGATAGTGCGGGGGGGTCAGCCAAGCAGGGACGTGACCGTCGTTTCCAGGCGATACTTCCCATCAAAGGAAAGATTTTAAATGTGGAAAAGGCCAGGTTGGATAAGATTCTATCCAACGAAGAGATCCGCAACATTATTACAGCTTTGGGCACAGGGGTAGGAGAGGAGTTTGATGTGGCGAAGCTACGTTACCATAAATTAATCCTGATGGCTGATGCGGATATTGACGGCTCTCATATTCGCACCCTTCTTCTAACCCTTTTGTACCGCCAGTTGCCCAAGCTGGTCGTAGATGGTTATGTTTATATTGCCCAACCTCCCCTTTATAAGATCAAAAGGGGCCAGCGCGAAGAGTATATCCAGACCGAAAAGCAAATGGATGATTTGCTTCTGGACCTAGGCAGGGAAGGGCTTAAGTTTACCCGTTTAAAAGACAAGCAGCTCTTTACAGACAACCAATTTAAAGAGCTTTTGCGCTTGCTGGCAGAGCTTCAAAAATTAGGAAAAAACCTTGGGAAAAAGGGAGTGAATTTATCAAAATATTTGGGTTTTAGGCATCAAAAAACCAAAAAAATGCCTATTTATAGGGTAAAAGTGGAGGGAGAAGACCATTTTCTTTATTCTGATAAAGAATTGGCAGCCCTAACCGGAAAACAAGATAAGGATGCTGAATCGGACGTCCTTGAATTATTTGAAGCGCATGAAATTGACCAGATTGTAGCTAAGATAGAGAAGCTGGGGTTAGATATCGCAACTTACGAGGGCCAGGGTTTTTCAGACGAGGCCTCTCCTAAAAAGGACAAAGAGAAGAGACCTAAGCACCAGTATCGAATTACGGACGAAAAGGAACAAAAGGATCTCTTTGCCTTAAAGGACGTTTTGGTTTACGTAACGCAGGCTGCCTCAAAAGGCATGCACATCCAGCGCTACAAAGGTTTGGGGGAAATGAATCCCCCGCAGCTTTGGGAAACCACCATGGATCCTGAAAAGCGCACGCTTCTAAGAGTAACCCTGGAGGATGCGGTAGAGGCGGATAAGATGTTTACGGTGCTCATGGGAGATCAGGTTGAGCCGCGCCGCGAATTTATTGAGAGCCACGCGCATCAGGTGAGGAATCTGGACATATAGCATGTACACCCGAAACGAAAAAATCATACCGGTTTATATTGAAGAAGAGGTTAAGGACGCTTATCTGAATTACGCGATGAGCGTTATTGTCGGTAGGGCTCTGCCTGATGCGCGCGACGGTCTCAAGCCCGTGCATCGCCGGATTCTTTTCGCCATGCAGGAATTGAGCCTGGATCACCACAAGCCTTATAAGAAATGCGCGCGTATCGTGGGAGAGGTGTTAGGCAAGTTCCATCCCCACGGAGACATGGCGGTCTATGATACGCTGGTCAGGATGGCCCAGGATTTTTCTCTGCGGTATCCTCTCGTGGAGGGCCAGGGCAACTTTGGTTCTGTCGACGGAGATGCAGCGGCGGCCATGCGTTACACAGAGGCGCGCCTGGCGGCTATCGCCGAAACCATGCTGGGGGATATTGATAAAGACACCGTCAATTTCGGCCCTAACTTTGATGCCTCCCTGCAGGAGCCTCTTTTGTTACCCGCCGCCCTGCCCAATTTGCTGGTGAACGGCTCAAGCGGTATTGCTGTAGGCATGGCGACCAACATTCCGCCGCACAACTTGAAGGAAGTGGCGGAGGCCGTTATTTACTTACTGGACCATCCTGAGGCCGATCTCAA
Source organism: Candidatus Omnitrophota bacterium (assembly GCA_043798795.1). GTDB lineage: Bacteria > Omnitrophota > Gorgyraeia > Gygaellales > Profunditerraquicolaceae > JBDRKE01. Next base: position 19,522 of record JAZDOJ010000040.1, on the reverse strand, counting down.
GGATTTGATGCGTTTGATCAAGGGGCCGGATTTCCCGACGGGTGGCATTATCTGCGGGAAAGGCGGCATCAAGGATGCCTACACCACAGGCAAGGGAAAACTCACAGTCCGTGCCCGGGCCACGGTTGAACACCAGAAAAGCGGCAGAGACTTTATCGTGATCACCGAAATCCCTTACCAGGTTCAAAAGGCAGGCCTGATCGAGGCGATCGCGGGGCTGGTGGATGAGAAAAAGATAGAGGGCATTTCGGACATCCGGGACGAGTCCGATAAGGAAGGCATGCGCGTGGTCGTTGAGCTTAAGCGGGATGCCGAGTCGCAGATTGTCCTGAACCAGCTCTTTAAACACACGCAACTGGAAACGACCTTCGGCGTGATTCTGCTGGCGCTGGTCGAGAACCGGCCGAGAATCTTGAATTTAAGGCAGGCGCTGGATGTCTATATCGAGCATCGCAAGGTGATCATCCGCAGGCGTACCCAATTTGAACTGGATAAGGCCTTAAAGCGCGCCCATATTTTAGAGGGCTTAAAGATCGCCCTGAAGTTTATTGACAAGATCATCAAGGTCATTAAGACCTCCAAGAGCGTCGAGGTGGCTAAAGAGCGCCTGATGAAGGAATTCAGCCTAACCGAGATTCAGGCCCAGGCCATTTTAGAAATGCAGCTACAGCGCCTGACAGCCCTTGAGCGGGACAAGATCGACGCCGAATACGCCGAACTCCTTAAGAAAATCGAGTTGTGCAAGGCGATCCTTGCCTCCGAGAAAAAAATAGAAGGCATTATAAAAGAGGAGCTGGAAAGCTTAAAAAAACAGTACGGAGATGAACGTAGGACCGATATCGTGGGGGAGGTCGAGGAGCTCGAGGTTGAAGATTTGATTGCCGAAGAAGACGTGGTGGTCACCATCAGCCACGGCGGTTACATCAAGCGCCTGCCGGTCAGCGCCTACCGTAAACAGAGGCGCGGCGGTTCCGGCGTAACGGGTGCTGAGGTCAAAGAAGAGGATTTTATCGAGCATCTGTTTGTGGCCTCGACCCGGGATTACCTTTTGATTTTTACGGACAAGGGCCAGGTGCACTGGCTGAAGGTTTACGAGATCCCTCAGGCCAGCCGCACCTCTAAAGGAAAAGCTATTGTGAACCTGCTTCAGCTGGCGCCCAATGCTCAAATAAGCTCGACCATCCCCGTAAAGGAGTTTACCGGGGACAAGTATCTGGTGATGGTGACGAAGCTCGGCCAGATTAAAAAGACAAGACTGGATGCCTATGGCAATCCGCGCAAGGCCGGCATTATCAGTATCACGCTGGACGAGGGAGATGCGTTGATTGGGGTTGAGTTGACAGACGGAAAACAGGAGCTCTTGATCGGCACGCGCCAGGGTAAATCCCTGAGATTCCCGGAAAGCAAGGTCCGGGATATGGGGAGAGGGGCGCGCGGGGTGCGCGCTATTTCCTTGGCCAAAAAGGATGAAGTCATTGCTATGGTGGTCCCCCAGAAAGAGGCCACTATTTTAACCGTAACAGAGTTGGGCTTTGCCAAGCGCACATCCATCAAAGAGTACCGACTAACCAGTAGGGGAGGCAAGGGGGTTATCAATATGAGGGTGACGCAGAAAAACGGCGAAGCGGTCAGCCTCAAATCGGTCAGCGACAATGACGAGTTAATGGTCATTACGCAAAATGGGGTTTTCCTTCGCTGTGCCATCAAAGATATCCGCTCCACAGGCAGGTCGGCGCAGGGTGTGCGTCTGATTAAATTACGCCCCAAGGACCGCGTCTCCCGCGTGGCGCATGTTATTGTAGAAGCGGGGGAATAAAGCGTTAAAAAAATATAAACTAATTTTTGGAATCCAAGCAAAATTTGATGACCCCGTCGTCTAGCCCGGTCCAGGACAAGAGCTTTTCAAGCTCTCGACACGGGTTCAAATCCCGTCGGGGTCATTACATTGTAGGACAAGAGCTCTCCCCCCTTGATTAAAGTAGCTTGGCGGGACAAGCTCTCGACACCCGTTTCAATAAGGTAAAGCCATGTGCGGAATTATCGGTTATATAGGAAGCAGGAAAGCACAGCCCCTTTTATTAAATGGGCTCAAGCGCCTGGAGTATCGGGGTTATGATTCAAGTGGGATGGCCGTCATCCTGCCTGGTAAAAATGCGCTCTCCGTCAGAAAGTCCCCTGGAAAAATCAGCACCTTGGAAAAGCTTCTTAAAGCCAAGCCCCTCTTTGGTTCGGTGGGGATTGCCCACACGCGATGGGCGACGCATGGCGCCCCGAACCAGGTCAATGCCCATCCTCATTCTGATTGCCAGGGCGAACTTGCGATCGTCCACAACGGCATTATCGAGAACTACGAACCCTTAAGGCAAAAGCTTTTACAGGAAGGGCACCACTTTCGCAGCGAAACAGACACAGAGGTTCTTGTGCACCTGATTGAAAAGTTTTATAAAGATGTTCCGTTAGAAGAAGCGGTGCGCCAAGCCCTTAAGTCCGTTGTCGGCACTTTTGCCATAGGCGTCCTTGCCAAGAGAGAACCTGACAAGCTTATCGGTGCCCGCTGCGGCAGCCCCTTGATCGTGGGCTTGGGGGAGAAGGAGAACTTCCTGGGTTCGGATGTCCCCGCTATTTTAGAGTACACCAAGGACGTCATATACCTGGATGAATGTGAAATGGCTGTTTTAACCTGCGAGGGGGTCAAGATAAGCGACCTGGACGGCAGGCCCTTGCAAAAGAATAAGACGCGCATTCAGTGGGATATCGAACAGGCCCAGAAGCAGGGGTACAGGCATTTTATGCTTAAAGAGATCAACGAACAGCCGGACATCACAGAAAACTTTATTCGACAGAGAATAGAAAAAGACACCAGCCGGATTGTATTTGAAGAACAACATATCCCCGAAGAGAAACTTAAGGCCATAACGAATATCTCTGTTGTGGCGTGCGGAACGGCGTATCACGCGGGCCTTGTAGGCAAATATATTTTAGAATCTGTTTGCGCTATTCCGACGAGCGTGGATGTTTCCAGCGAATTCAGGTACCGGGATCTCATGATTGACAAAGACACGCTGGTCATCGCCGTCAGCCAATCCGGAGAAACAGCGGATACGTTAGCGGGGGTGAGAGAGGCCAGGAAGCATGGAGCCACCATTCTGTCTATCTGTAATGTCTTGGGTTCTACCTTGACCAGGGAATCGGACGGCATCATTTATACACATGCAGGGCCCGAAATAGGAGTGGCTTCCACTAAGGCCTACACGGCCCAGCTGATCGCCTTTTATATCTTCGCGCTTTACTTAAGCGGCATCAAAAAGATCCTAGCTCAGGAAGCGGTCAATAAATACATTGATAACTTAAAGAAGGTTCCCAGCCTGCAGAGAGAGATCTTAAAAGAGCAGAGCAACATCGCGCGCCTCGCTCACAGACATTCGCACTTCGGTTCTTTTCTGTTCTTGGGCAGAAACGTCAATTACCCTTCGGCGCTGGAGGGGGCGTTGAAACTCAAAGAGGTTTCCTACATCCCCGCAGAAGGTTATGCGGCCGGCGAGATGAAACACGGCCCCATTGCCCTGATCGACGAATATCGCGCCGTGGTCTGTATTGCCGTCGCATCTAAGATTTACGAGAAGATGATTTCTAATATTCAAGAGATTCACAGCCGCCGAGGCAAGATCATTGCGATTGCTAGCGACGGGGATGCCACGGTAAAAGAATTGACCCGTGAGGTCATTTACCTGCCCAAAATAGATGAATTCTTTTCTCCTTTAATCGTTGCGCTTCCCTTGCAGCTTTTAGCCTACCATATCGCGGTCAAGCGCGGATGCGATGTGGACCAGCCCCGCAATTTAGCCAAGTCGGTAACGGTTGAGTGATGCTTTATATCGTCGCTACTCCCATAGGCCACCTCAAGGATATAACCTATCGTGCGGTGGAGGTGTTAAAATCCGTGGATTTGATCGCTTGCGAGGATACACGCCACAGTAAGATTTTGCTTCAGCATTACGGGATACAGACGCCTACTACAAGCTATTTTCAGCACAACAGATTTGCCAAAGGCAAGTTTATTCTTGGCCTCCTGAAGCAAGGCAAGGATGTGGCGCTGGTGTCGGATGCGGGAATGCCGGGCATCCTGGATCCGGGGCATCACCTGATTAGCTTGGCGATTCAAAACAACATCGAAATCACGGCTATCCCAGGACCAAGCGCCTTTATCAATGCCCTGGTTTTATCCGGAAAGCCAAGCCACAAGTTTATCTTCGAAGGGTTTCTGCCGAACAGCTCAGGCGCCAGAAGGAACCGTCTTAAGAAGCTGGCTAAGGCCAAGCACACACTTGTATTCTATGAATCCTGCCACAGGGTCATCAGGACCTTGGAGGATATTCATGAGGTTTTTGGTGATAGGCCCATTGTCTTGGCCAGGGAATTAACCAAGAAATTCGAAGAGGTGAAACGAGCAACTGCCGCAGAGATCTTGGCTGACCTGAAGCGCCAAAGGGTGCGCGGTGAGTTTGTGCTTGTGATTTAAAATTTGGCCTTGACAATCCCAGGGCGAGATGTTATATTTAACTACAATAGAGGGCCTTTAAGATCAGCTCGAGAAGCTGGCAAGGCACAGAGATGAAACAAGACAAACAAGACAGATATAAGCCCAACCTAAAAAAGAAAACGGTTGGGTTTTTTGTTTTACGGAGCCGGGAAGGATTGAGATGAAAGAAAAGGCAAGGGTTTTAGACAAAGACACGCTCAATAGGAGCCTCATGCGTATTGCGCATGAGATTTTGGAGAAGCATAAAGGCACGAAGAATTTGTGTCTCATAGGGATACGTAACCGCGGGGCGTATCTGGCTCAGCGCTTAAGTGACTGCATTGAAAAAATCGACCAGATGAAGGTGCCTGTGGGGATCCTGGATATCACGCTTTATCGGGACGACCTGACCCTTATTGCCGCAGGGCCTCTGGTCCATAAAACCGAGATAGATTTCGATATCAGCGGAAAAAACGTCGTATTAGTGGATGATGTTTTATATACGGGCAGGACCGTGCGCGCTGCGTTAGATGCCCTTATCGATTTTGGCAGGCCCAAAACCATCCAGTTGGCGGTCGTGGTTGACCGGGGCCACCGGGAGCTTCCCATCCGGGCCGATTATGCGGGTAAAAATATCCCCACAGCTCAAAATGAAACCGTGGAAGTTCGGCTGGAAGAAACAGATGGCAAAGATGAAGTTGTGATTGTAGAGAAGGGTTAACCTCATGGTCTGGACACGTAAAGATTTATTGGGGATAGAGGAGTTAAGCCGAGAGGAGATTGAGCTGATCCTCGCAACCGCAGAATCCTTTAAAGAGGTATCGACCCGGGAGATTAAAAAGGTGCCGGCCTTGCGTGGCAAGACGGTCGTGAATCTGTTTTACGAGCCATCCACAAGAACCAGGGTCTCCTTTGAGGTGGCAGCTAAAAGATTATCCGCGGATGTCATCCATATCGCTACGGAAACCTCCAGCGTCCGCAAGGGAGAAACGCTCATCGATACGGGCAGAAACATCGAAGCCCTTAAGGCGGACATTATTGTGGTGCGTCATAACTGTTCGGGTGCAGCAGCCATGTTAGCCCGGCATGTTCACCTAAGCGTTGTCAATGCCGGCGACGGATGGCATGAGCATCCTACACAGGCTTTACTGGATATCTTCACGCTCAAGGAGAAGCTTGGCCACATTGAAGGGTTATGTGTAAGCATCGTGGGAGATATCGCCCACTCGCGCGTGGCGCGCTCCAATATATGGGGCCTGACTAAATTGGGAGCGAACGTTACGGTTTGCGCTCCCAAGATTCTCATCCCGCCCGGCATAGAAGAAATGGGTGCCAGGGTCACGCATGATATCGACGAGGCCCTGCAGAATGCCGACTGCGTGAACGTGTTAAGGATGCAGTTTGAGCGCGATACGGATGCGGCCTTCCCCCAGCAGTTAGAATATTTTAAGCAGTTCGGGATCACGCAGGAGAGGATAAAAAAAGCCAAAAGGAATATCGTGGTGATGCATCCAGGGCCCATCAACCGCGGCATTGAGATATCCAGCGAAGTGGCGGATGGCCTTAACTCCGTGATATTGGAACAGGTCACCAATGGCATTGCCGTGAGGATGAGCGTGCTTTATCTGGTCGCATCGGCCAATGAACGGGTGAAAAAGAATGAAAATACTGATTAAAGGGGGCCGGGTCATCGACCCTTCCAGCAACTTAGATGAAGTCTGCGATATCTTGACGCAAGATTCTGTCGTGGCTCAGGTTTCTAAAGGGATAAAGACGGAGGCTGACTTTACGATTGAGGCCGCGGACAAGATTGTCATGCCGGGACTTATTGACATGCATGTGCATCTGAGGGAACCGGGCCGGGAAGACAAGGAGACAGTGGCAAGCGGCACCAGGGCGGCTCTTAAAGGAGGCATCACGAGCGTCCTGGCTATGCCCAATACGTTTCCAGCCATGGACAGCGTTGAGCACGTAAGATCGCTCAAAGATATTATTAAGAATTCAGCCCAGGCCCACGTGTTGATAGCGGGTGCGATAACCCGGGGGAGATCAGGAGAAGAGCTTGCGGACATCGCCGCCGTCAAGAAGGAGGGCGTTGTGGCCATCACGGATGACGGCCACTCCGTTGATTCCGACGCGCTCATGTTAGAGGCATTGAAAACCGCTCAGGCTCAAGGGGTGTTGGTTATCTGCCACAGCGAAGACAAAAAACTAACTAATAAGGGCGTTGTGAATTTGGGTTTTACGTCAACGCGCATGGGCCTAAGGGGTATTTCTAAAGAATCGGAATATAAAAGAGTGCAAAGAGATATTGAGCTAGCCGAAAAAGCAGGCGCACGCGTGCATATCGCACATGTCAGCTGCCAAGAATCGCTCGAGCTGATTGCGGCAGCCAAGAAAAAGGGCATAAAGGTCACCTGCGAAACCGCTCCGCATTATTTTTCCTTGAGCGAAGAAGATGTCTTAGGATTTGATACGTTCATGAAGATGAACCCGCCGTTAAGAAGCAGGCAGGATGTGGCGGCTATCAGGGAGGGGTTAGCCGATGGCACGATTGATGCCATTGCTTCAGATCATGCCCCGCATACGGAGAATGAGAAAGACATAGAATTTGAACGGGCTGAATTCGGTGTCGTGGGACTGGAAACAATGCTTGCCGTAAGCGTCACCGAGCTCGTTGAAAAGGGCGTTTTGACGTGGCTGGAGCTCGCCCGCAAGTTGACCGTAAATCCGGCCAGGATCTTGGGACTTTCCAAGGGGACTTTAAAAGAAGGCGCTGATGCGGACTTGACGGTCGTCGCGCCCAAGGAAGAGTGGCTCGCGGAGAAGGCGGCCCTCGTTTCTAAGTCCAAAAATTGCGCTTTTTTGGGCAGGGCCTTGAAGGGGGTTGTCGAATACGCCATCTGTTCTGGCAGGATCGCCTACCCTTTTAAGAATAACAGCAAGAAGAAAAATAGATGACGCGTTTTCTCCTCACCAAAGAGCTGGGGAGACTTGCGAAGTGGCTGAGGATCTTGGGGTTTGACACCTCCTATTTTACTGACAACAACCCGGGCACCCTGATGATCAAGGCGCTTAGGGATAACCGCACGATTTTAACCAGAAACCGCAGGCTTCCTGAATCACGTGGCATCAAAATCATCGAACTCAAATCCGAGACGCTCAAAGAGCAGCTTCAGGAGATCTTGAAAAGTTTGAACATGACTCTGGATGTGCGGCACCTGTTTACCCGTTGCATCATCTGCAATGAACAGCTCATGCCCGTCGACAAGGAAAAGGCAAAAGAGAGAGTGCCGGAATATGTGTATAAGACCCAAGATGATTTTATGAGTTGTCCTCATTGCAACAGGACTTATTGGCAGGGCACGCACTGGGGAAACGTCCAAAACATTTTAAAGGAGATAGGTTCATCATGGAGTTTCTAGCGGATTTTCACGTTCATTCTAAATATTCGCGCGCCACCAGCCGCGACATGAATATAAAGCACCTGGCAGAATGGGCGAAGCTCAAAGGGATAACGCTGATGGGCACAGGGGATTTTACCCACCATTTGTGGTTGGAAGAATTGAAGGGCCATTTAGAAGATACAGGATCAGGGCTCTTTAAATATCAGGATGTTTTTTTTGTCTTGACCACGGAGATCAGCAGTATCTATTCTAAGGGGGGCAGGACCTATCGGATCCACAACATGGTGTTTAGCCCAACTTTTAAAACAGTGGATAAAATCAATGAAACGCTCGGCCGTTACGGAAATTTAGCCAGCGACGGCCGTCCGATTCTGGGGATGGATGCCGCTGAGATCGCCCGAATCGTTTTCGATATCGATGAGAATTGTATGGTTGTGCCTGGACACATCTGGACGCCTTGGTTTTCTCTTTTTGGCTCCATGTCCGGTTTTGACAAGATTGAGCATTGTTTTGAGAAACAAACCCCAAAAATATTCGCCTTGGAAACGGGGCTGTCCAGTGACCCGGCCATGAATTGGAGGTTGAGTCAGCTAGACAGGTTCAGCCTCATCTCAAACAGCGATTCCCATTCGCCATCTAAGATCGGCCGCGAGGCCAATGTGTTTGATTGTGAGCTGAATTATCAGACGATCAGGGACGTCCTACAAAAAAAAGACAATAAGCGCTTTTTGTATACCATCGAATTCTTCCCTGAAGAAGGAAAGTATCATTTTGACGGACACCGTTTGTGCCAGGTGCGGCTTTCTCCCCAAGAGACCCGTAACGCAGGTGGCCGTTGCCCCAAGTGCGGCAAGAATGTTACGGTCGGCGTGATGAACCGCGTGGAGCAATTGGCGGATAGGCCAGAAGGTTCGAAGCCGGCCAACGCCATCCCCTACAGAAATCTTGTTTCTCTTGATGAGATCATCGCTGAGACCAAAGGCGTTTCCAAGACCTCTGTGGCGGTGGAGAGGGATTACATGACTTACGTTTCAAGATTCGGCACGGAGTTTGAGATTTTATTAAGGGCCCCCAAGGAGGATTTGATTAAAAATCTGCCTCCCCGGGTGGCTGAGGGCGTGCTCAGGGTGAGAGAAGGCAAGGTCCACATCAAAGCGGGTTACGACGGCGAATACGGGGTTATTTCCATTTTTGGAAAAGAGGGCCCGGATAAGAAAGAGCAACAGTTGAGCTTATTCTGATGAAGAGCGCTATCGTTTACTATTCCCTTTCCGGCCATACAAAAAAAGTCGCTGCACTTTTATCCGAATACCTGGGAAGCCTAGGAGAGGTTAGGATCATAGAATTAAAAGCGCACGATGAATCAGTCCATTTCTTTAATCAATGCCTGCGGGCCTTTCGTCATCGACAAGCTAAAATAGAGCCTGTTGACCTTGACCTCAGCACATTTGATTGGCTCTGCCTGGGTTCTCCTGTGTGGGCTTTTGGGCCTGCCCCCGCCATCAATGCGTATTTAGAGCAGTGCAAAGGCGTAAAAGATAAACACATTGTTTTATTCACGACTTACGGAAGCGGCACAGGCAATGGCCGCTGCCTGAATTATATGCAGGCAGCCTTGAGTCAAAAAGGTGCGAGAGACTTCAAGAGATTTTCTATCCAACAGTTTAAGGTTGAGGATAAAGAGTTCGCTCTGTCGAAAATCAAGAAGTTGCGCCTGGGCCCCGCGGATTAGGGGCCTCGGCGCAGACAAATAGGTTCAATGCGCCTGTCCTTCGGCAAGCTCAGGACACGGCGAAGATGATCGGGTTCTATGCGCCTGTGGCCCAGCACCAAAATCCTTGGTACATGCTCCACAGGCGTAGGGTAGAAAAACCTGTTATTATTGCGCCTGTGGCCCAATGGATAGGGCAATGGCCTCCGGAGCCATGTGTGACAGTTCGATTCTGTCCAGGCGCACTTTGATAATTTAATACATAGGATTTGCAGGTCCTGTCTTGGCTTATTTCTCGCAGGCCAGCGGGTCCTGCCCAAAGGCGTCAGCTCATGGGCCCCTCCGCCCGGTGTGGATCCTCCCATTCGCTGACATCCTTTGGTCACCCGCTGGCAGCGTAAAGATGGATATTCTCGAAGCCAAGCCACCCGCAACAAGCAAATAGAATGAGAAAGAAAATCGTCAGTGTAATAGGCGGTCATAAGTGTACTAAAGAAGTGGAGCAAATATCCCTAGAATTAGGCAAAAAACTGGCTAAAGTGGTTGATTTGCTTGTTTCTGGTGGCCTAAGTGGTACGATGGAGGCGGTTTGCAAGGGATTCAAGACAGGAAAAGGCATAACAATAGGTATTATAGCTAGTTATGATAAAAATGATGCCAACCCCCATGTGGACATTGTGATCCCTACGGGCATCGGATTAGCCAGAAATGTCCTGGTGGTTAAGAGCGCGGATGTTGTCGTGGCTCTTCCTGGCGAGGCCGGGACCCTTTCGGAGATAGCTTACTGTTTGCAATTTGGCATACCGGTGGTAAGTCTGAACTCCTGGGATATCCGGGGCGTCATTAAAGTCAAGACAGTTGACCAGGCGGTTTCTAAGGTTAAAGATTTGCTTAAATGAAAGCTATCTTGCTATTAGAGGATGGAACGGTTTTTGAGGGGGAAAATTTCGCAGCGGATGGTGAAGTTTTTGGAGAAGTGGTTTTTAATACCTCTATGACCGGTTATCAGGAGATTATCACGGACCCTTCTTATAAGGGCCAGATGGTTACCATGACATGCCCCCTTATTGGCAATTACGGGGTCAATTTTGAGGACGTAGAGTCCCGCAAGCCATGGCTGGAAGGTTTTATTGTGAAAGAGTTAAGCGCCTTACGCTCTAACTGGCGCTCCACGATGAACCTGGATGAATATCTGAAGAAGCATGCTGTTGTAGGGATTCAAGGTATTGATACGCGGGCTTTAACCCGGCACATACGGTTGCAAGGAGCTATGCAGGCGGTTCTCTCCACAAAAGATTTTGATAAGCAAAGCCTGATGAAGAAACTGCAGGCAGCTCCGTGCCTGGTAGGCGTGGACCTGGTTAAAAAGGTCACTTGTCAGAAGCCCTATGAATGGAAGGAAGGTCCTGTTAAGAAAAAAATGAAGTATAAGGTCGTGGTTTTAGACTGCGGAGTCAAATTTAATATCTTGCGCCATCTGGCGCGAACAGGTTGCCGCGTTCAGGTGGTGCCGGCCACGACGCAACCCGAGCAGATCCTTCAATTAAAAGCCGATGGAGTTTTGTTGTCTAACGGGCCGGGAGACCCGGCTGCCGTGACGTATGTTATAGAGACGGTACGCCAACTGATAGGCCGAGTTCCCATTTTTGGGATTTGTCTGGGGCATCAGATGTTGGGTTTAGGGTTGGGAGGCAAGACCTACAAGTTGAAGTTCGGCCACCATGGCGCTAACCATCCGGTCAAAGATTTAAAGACCGCGAAAGTTGCGATTACAGCCCAAAATCACGGGTTTTGCGTGGATATGAAAACCATTACGCAGAAAGGAACGGTCCTGACGCACCTGAACCTTTACGACAACACGGCCGAAGGCCTGGAGAACAAGAAACTCAGGCTGTTCAGCGTCCAGTATCATCCAGAGGCAGGGCCCGGGCCCCATGACGCAGGGTATTTGTTTGAAAAGTTTGCCTATTTGATGGAGAGGCATGCCTAAGAGAAAAGACATAAAAAAAATTCTCATCATCGGTTCTGGTCCGATTATTATCGGCCAGGCATGTGAGTTTGATTATTCCGGGACCCAGGCCTGTAAGGCGTTAAAAGAAGAAGGCTTTAAAGTCATTCTGGTCAATTCCAATCCTGCCACGATTATGACAGACCCTGAGATGGCGGACAGGACCTATATTGAGCCGATCACCGTTGAGATGATAGAGCAGATAATCGCCAGAGAAAAGCCCGATGCGCTTCTTCCGACTCTGGGCGGTCAGACGGGCCTGAACGTCAGCATACAGCTCGCCGATAAGGGAATCCTGCGCCGATATGGAGTGGAGATGATCGGCGCAGATAGAGCAGCCATCAAAAAAGCCGAAGACCGAAAGCTCTTTAAAGAGGCCATGCAAAAAATCGGCTTAGGTTTGCCTAAAAGCGGGCTGGCCACCCATATGAAAGAAGCCCGCCAGGTGGCTAAAAAAATAGGATTTCCGGTTATCATTCGGCCCTCTTTTACTTTAGGGGGGACAGGGGGCGGGATGGCTTATCAGGCAGAACAGTTTGAAGCCATGGCACAGCGTGGGCTTGAGGCCAGCATGATTTCAGAGATTCTTATCGAAGAGTCTGTTATGGGCTGGAAAGAGTTTGAACTGGAGGTGATGCGTGACAGAAAAGACAACGTGGTCATTATTTGCTCCATAGAAAACTTTGATCCCATGGGCGTGCATACGGGAGATTCCATTACGGTCGCCCCCATTCAGACATTGACTGACAGGGAATACCAAAAGATGCGGGATGCTGCTATTGCCTGCATCCGAGAGATCGGCGTTGAGACAGGGGGTTCCAATATTCAGTTTGCCATCCACCCGGAGGATGGCCGCATGGTCATCATCGAGATGAATCCGCGCGTGTCGCGCTCCTCGGCCCTGGCCTCGAAAGCTACAGGTTTTCCCATCGCAAAAATCGCTGCCAAGCTGGCCGTGGGATACACGCTGGATGAGATACCTAACGATATCACCCGGGAGACACCCGCCTCTTTTGAGCCTTCAATCGATTACTGCGTGGTAAAAATTCCCCGTTTTGCTTTTGAGAAATTTCCCAGCGCACAAGACTCACTCACCATCCAGATGAAATCCGTCGGCGAGGTCATGGCCATTGGCCGCACGTTCAAGGAGGCCCTTCAAAAGGGCTTAAGAGGTCTTGAGATCAAATGCGACGGCCTTCAAGGCATAAAATATAAAAATAGGGAGGAGCTGGAAGCCAAGCTAAAAACACCGAATTCCAACCGGCTATTCTACCTTTACAGCGCCCTCAAAGGAGGGTATTCGCTGGAGAGGCTCTATGAGCTGACCAGAATCGACAAATGGTTTCTGCATAACATGAAAGAGATCGTTGACTTTGAGGGAAAGCTTAGCGAAAAAGATATTTTGAAGGCCAAGCAATTGGGGTTTAGCGACAGGCAGATCGCCAGGGCCTTAAATACGGATGAAGACAAGGTCAGAAAAATGCGCAAGATCCAGGGGATTGAGGCTGTCTACAAGCTGGTGGATACCTGCGCGGCGGAGTTCGAAGCGCGCACTCCGTATTATTATTCCACGTACGAGACCCCTTTTGTGAGGGGGGGCGTGTGTATCACGGAAAATGAAACACGCCAAAGCCAAAAGAAAAAAATAATGATTCTGGGAGGCGGACCGAACCGTATCGGCCAGGGCATTGAGTTTGATTACTGCTGCGTACATGCGTCTTTTGCTTTAAAAGAGATGGGATTTGAGACCATCATGGTCAATTCCAACCCCGAGACGGTTTCTACAGATTACGACACCTCGGATAAGCTGTACTTTGAGCCTTTGACCAAGGAAGATGTATTGAATATTATTGAGAAGGAAAAGTGCGAAGGCGTCATCGTGCAGTTAGGAGGCCAGACCCCTTTGAATTTGGCGGTTCCGCTTGAGAAGGCCGGCGTGCGCATCATCGGGACCACCCCTGATGCCATTGACCGTGCCGAAGACAGAAAGCGTTTTGCGCAACTCGTGGAGAAGTTAGGTCTCATTCAGCCTCTTAACGGAACAGCCGTGAGGATCGAGGAAGCCAAGACTATTGCCAGAAAGATCGGCTACCCTGTTTTAGTCCGGCCTTCCTATGTCTTAGGCGGGAGGGCCATGGAGATCGTTTATGATGATAAGGCGCTCAGTTATTATATGCAAAATGCTGTGTGGGCATCTCCTGAGCGTCCCGTTCTCGTAGATCAATTCATAGAGGATGCGATCGAGGTGGATGTGGATATGGTCGCTGATGCAGAAACATTCGTCATCGGTGGAATCTTAGAACACATTGAAGAAGCGGGCGTGCATTCCGGGGATGCGGCGATGGTCCTGCCACCCCATACCTTATCGCAGGAGACGATTGAGAAAATCCGTCGCACTACCTATGCCTTAGCTCGCGAATTGAAGGTTATCGGCCTGATGAATGTACAGTATGCGGTTAAGAACGGCACGGTTTATGTTTTGGAGGTTAACCCCAGGGCCAGCCGCACCGTGCCTTTTGTGTCCAAGGCGATCGGTGTGCCTCTGGCTAAGTTAGCGGCCAAGGTCATGGCAGGAGCAAAGCTGAAGGATCTCGGGTTTACAAAAGAAATCACGCCAAGGCACATCGCGGTCAAAGAGTCTGTATTGCCTTTTGTTAAATTCCCCGGCATCGACATTACCTTGGGGCCTGAGATGAAATCGACGGGTGAGGTTATGGGGATTGACTGGAATTTCAGCAAGGCCTTTGCCAAGAGCCAGCTGGCCGCTTACCAGAATCTTCCAACAAGCGGAACCGTTTTCTTGAGCGTGAAAGACCAGGATAAAAAGCCGTTGATTGCGTCGGTAGCCAGGAGATTGATAGGTCTGGGGTTTGAGGTTATTTCTACCGTCGGGACGGCAAAATTCCTGCAGGAAAGAAACGTGGGGGTTTGCACCATCCAGCGGGTGAGTGAAGGAAAGCCGAATCTGCTGGATTTGATCTGGGAGAACAGAGTAGGGTTGATTATCAATACGGTTTCAGGTAAAATACCGCGACAGGATGAAATAAAGATTCGTTCTACTGCCGTGGCTTTTGGTGTGCCCGTGGTGACCACCTTGCCCGGAGCTGGGGCTTGCGTCAAGGGGATTGAGGCATTGATCAAGCACAGGCTGAACGTCAGAGCCCTACAGCATTATCATAAGAAATCCAAAAAGAGACAGGGGCGCTGAATGCCGGAACTGCCGGAAGTCGAGACGATAAAAAGAGAACTGGAGAAGGCGGTCTTAGGTAAAAAGATAACCGCTGTCTTTGTCCATAATCCTTATGTGATCAAGCAGCCGGAAAAGAGTGCTTTTGTCAAAGGCCTTAAAAATAGGGTTATAAAAAATATTTTAAGGAAGGGTAAGCTTTTGATTTTAGAGTTATCCTCAGGGAAATCTCTGGCTATTCATCTCAAAATGACGGGCCAGCTGATACTTCGCCAAAAAGCGCTCAGTATTAATCCTAAGCAGGCAAAGCAAGCCGAGGGATTAATTTATCCCGGAGAGGGCAAAGCCCGCCGGATGAGCTTTCAATTATCCAATGGTAAAATACTGGATTTTATGGACAGAAGGTTGTTGGGTGAGTTGCGGCTCATCGAGGATTGGCGGGAGCTTACGTTTGTTCAAGGGTTGGGTCCAGAACCGTTTGATTTGTCCATTGCGCAATTCAGCCGGATGCTGGCTTCCAGGAAGACCAAGATCAAGCCGCTGCTTATGGATCAGACGTTTATCTCAGGGATAGGGAATCTCTACGCAGCTGAAGTGTTGTTTAGGGCCGGGATCCATCCGGAAAGACTCAGCGCAAGCCTTTCGCAAAAAGAAAAAGAACGGCTCTTTCAGGAGATCAACAAGACGTTGCACGAAGCCATAAAATACAAGGGCTCTTCCGTAGACCAATATGTGCAATTGAACGGTACGCTTGGCCATTATGTCAGCCATCATAAGGTCTATGACAGGCAAGGTGAACCTTGTTCGAACTGCAAAACTCCCATTAAGAGGATATCTTTAGGTGGCCGGGGAACGTACTTTTGCCCCCGCTGCCAAAAATAGGATATGAAGAGGCGGCTTAAAATCAACGGGTTTATCACATTCTGCGCGGTGGTGTTGATCGCTTTTTTTCCTGCCTTGTTTTTTCGTAAGGCCACCCGGAGCTTCTTTGATGAAATCATGGAAGTATGGGGCGTCGCTTTTATTTTGCTAGGGCAAATTTTCCGGGCTTCTGGCCGGGGATTTAAGTCAGAGCAATCAGGGAAGGGAAGCCATTTGATCCATGAGGGGCCCTATGCTTTAGTGCGCAACCCCATGTACCTGGGCATTCTCCTCATCGGATTAGGCATCGTGCTCGTGCTGTTTAACGGATGGGTGGCGAGTATTTTCTTGGCGGTTTTTATGGTGCGGTATCTCTTATTGATATTTAAAGAAGAAAAAAATTTAATGGCCCTGTTTCCGCAAGATTTCCCGCGTTACCAACAGCAGGTTCCCCGCCTTTTCCCCTCTCTGGCTGTGTTGTCGCAGAAAGATGTCAGCGAATATTTGCCTTTAAAATTATCCTGGATCAAGAGAGAAATCGGCTCTATATTAACCGTATTATGTCTGACCCTGCTTTTAGAATCCTGGGAGGATATTAAAAGCGAGGGCGTTACGGTTTATCTGCAGGAGGCGACAGGCATATTTATCACCATCTTATTATTTGTTGCCCTGGCCGTTTATTTAAGCAGAAAAACAGGGGGGTCTGAGAAATATGTTTCAAATAAAGGCAAAACTGCTTTATAATAAGAGGGTTAGAGAAAACTACTTTCACTGTGCCCTTGAAGCGCCCAGGATAGCTTTAAAGGCCTCCCCCGGCCAATTTGTAAATGTCAGGGTAGTAGATAGCGTGGAGCCGTTATTGCGCAGGCCTTTTGGCATCCATCGCGTCCAGGGCAAAGCGATTGAGATTCTTTACGAAGTGCTCGGCAAGGGCACAGAGATTTTGTCTCTGAAAAAAGCAGGCGAATATTTAGATGTCATCGGGCCGCTGGGGAATGGGTTTAACTACGAACTCCGAACCCCCCCCTTAAATTTAACGGCGCAAGGGGGGGGCTCCGAAGAATTTATTTTGGTAGCCGGAGGCATGGGAGTTGCGCCTTTAATCTTTCTTGCAGAAAAATTAAGGAGCGCTCAAAGTTCAAAGTTCAAAGTTCAAAGCATGGTCTTAATTGGGGCCAAAACCAAAAATCAAATCCTCTGCGAGAAAGAATTTAAACAATTAGGATTCACGGTTCTTGTCTCGACAGATGACGGCTCCAAGGGTTTTAAAGGGAAGGTTACAGGCTTGCTGAAGCGACAACTCCGAACTATGGACTATGAGCTACGAACTATATTTGCCTGCGGTCCCCGTCCCATGTTAAAAGAGGTTGTGCTCTTTTCGAGACAAAAACGTATTCCGGCGCAAGTTTCCCTTGAAGAGCATATGGCTTGTGGCATGGGCGCATGCCTGGGGTGCGTGGTTAACACAAGGGTTGGATTCAAGCGTGTTTGTAAAGAAGGGCCTGTATTTAAAGCGGAGGAGATAATATGGAAATAAGGAATGTCCCTCTGGCCAAGATGCCTTTTGTCTCTATCATCATTCCGGTGAGGAACTTTGAGCGCACCATTGAAAAGACATTCGAATACTTGCTCAACGTGGATTACCCGCATGATGCCTGGGAGTGGGTTATTGCTGACGGGGGCTCAACCGATAGAACCGTAGAGATCATAAAAAATTGGCAAAAAAAGTACCCTTTTATTCAATTAGTAGAAATCCCCAATTGTCCCTCTCCGGGCTTTGCGCGCAACAAGGCCCTGGAAGTGGTCAAAGGGGAATTCCTCTTTTTTACGGACGCTGATTGCGCTCCCAATAAAGAGTGGGTAGGTGAGATGCTCAAGCATTTTGAACGCGACCCCCAGATTGCTGCTGTAGGAGGAGAGGTGTTCACGTTAAAGGTGGATTCCAATAACCTTGTGGAGGCCTGGTGTCAGCATTTTCGTTTTAATATGGTGAGCCCCCGCTACGGCTGGATTCAGGAAGGCTATTTTCCGGAATTCCCCAAAGAGCCGCGTCCCTCCGATATCGGCGGACACAAGGGGTATTTCTTCGGTACATGCAATGTCGCTTATCGTAGGTCGGCCTTAAAGGAGATTGGCGCGAAATTCTGGGAGAGGCCGACGGGCGAGGATATGAATCTGAGTTATGAATGCCGCAGGCATAACTTTAAGTTTTATTTTGCGCCCAAGGCCAAGGTCGACCACATGCACCGCGCTGATTTAAAGGCCCTGCGTAAGGTGTGGGTGACGTATGGACAGGCGCACCTTCCTTTGATTGACAAGTACGTGAAAAAGTGCGGCCTCGAGATCATTTTGCAATTCTTAAAAAGCTCCCCCTCTTTTTGGCTGCCTTTTCCGATACGAGGCTTTATTTATGTGGGGAATTTTTGTCTCATGCACCTCTTTGCCCTGCTTTTCCTGGTAGGCCTTATTCTTAGTTTCTTTCTGGAGGGCCTGGGCATCAAGATCTTTACGCTCGCCTCATTCCTGCTCACGCTGAATTTTGTTTATCGGTATGTTCAATGGAATTTTACGATGGAGCCGAGAAACAAATTCTGGACCTGGTGCAAGATGAAGTACCTGACGAACCTCAGCTTTATCCAGGGAGGTCTTAAAGATTTTTGGAAGTATAAGATTCTTTGTATCGAACCGAGCTTTTGATCATTCAATAAAAAGAGAGGGAGTGATGAGTCAGATTTTATACGTTGCCTTAGGTTTAATAGCAGGTATTTGTAGTGGCCTATTCGGGATCGGGGGCGCCACGATCATGATCCCGATTCTTGTGTTTCTTCTTGGTTTTACACAGCATCAGGCGCAGGGAACGACTTTGGCTGCCATGGTTCCTCCCATCGGCTTATTGGCTGCCTGGCGGTATTGGCAGGCAGGCCATGTTAAGATATCCGTAGCTGCCTTTATCTGTGCGGGTTTTTTTGTCGGGGGGCTCATCGGAGCCCATTATGTTCAAGGCGTTTCCGACACGATGCTTAAGAAATTGTTCGGCGTTTTCCTGCTGGTTATATCACTTCGCATGTTGCTGGGAAAGTGAGATGTCAACCAAACTATCAGTTCATATAGGTAAACTCAAGCTCAAGAATCCCGTGATGGTCGCCTCTGGCACTTTTGGCTATGCCGAAGAGTTTAAAGACTTCATGGATTTGAAGTTATTAGGTGCTATCGTCAGTAAAACCATCACGTTAAATCCTCACAAAGGAAATCCTGCGCCCCGCACCTGCGAGACGCCGGCAGGCATGCTTAACTCCATCGGCCTGGAGAACCCGGGGTTAGTTGGTTTCTTGCGAGAGAAGCTCCCTGTTTTGCGCAAGATCGGCGTACCCGTTATTGTCAGCATTGCTTCGGAAAAAGATCCGGAAGAATTTGTGATCCTCGCCAAAGAACTGGATAAAATAAAAGAGGTGGCATCCATCGAAATGAATATTTCATGTCCGAATATTAAAAGCGCCAGGTTTATTGCGCAAGACCCAAAAGCGACATACCAATGGGTAAGGGCCGTGCGCAAAGTGACTAAGAAAACTCTGGTCACGAAGCTTTCACCCAACGTCACAGACATTACAGAAATAGCCCTGGCAGCAGAAGGCGCTGGCAGCGACGCAGTTTCCTTGATTAACACCCTCTCAGGGATGCGTATCGATATCCATAAGAGAAAACCTGAGTTGGCTTCTGTAACGGGCGGCTTAAGTGGCCCGGCGATAAGGCCCGTAGCCGTAAGAATGGTCTGGGAGGTTTATCAAAAGATTAAAATCCCCATTATCGGTTTGGGTGGTATAATGGATGT
>JAZDOJ010000017.1:0-5673 GCA_043798795.1 Candidatus Omnitrophota bacterium | reverse complement strand
AAGAGATATCTTTATCCTGAGCAAAGCGCACGCGGCCATCGCCTTATACGCCGTCTTAACGAAAAAGGGTTTGATATCCCAAAGGCAATTGGACAGGTATTTTCAGGATGACGGCTCTTTGCCCGCGCACCTGGACCGTTTTGACTCTCGGGGCCGCCTGAGAAAAGGCATCGAGGTGTCGGCCGGAGCCCTGGGCCACGGTTTTAATATGGCGATCGGGATGAGCTATGGCTATAAGTTGAGGGGGGACAAAAGAAAGGTCTACTGCCTTATCGGAGACGGGGAATCTCAGGAGGGCTCTGTCTGGGAAGGGGCCCTTTTCGGTGCCAAATTAAAGGTAGATAATCTCACCGTACTTTTAGATTTTAATAATCTTCAAGGGTATGGCCGGCCTACGGAAATCTGCCATTTTAAGCCCATTGCGGAAAAATGGAAGGCTTTTGGGTGGCAACCTTATCAAGTGGACGGCCATGATTTTCGCGAAATACGGGAGGCCCTGCAAAAACCACATCGCGGCAAGCCCAAAATCATTATTGCAAAGACTGTCAAGGGTAAAGGCGTCCCTTTCATGGAAAACGAAATGAAGTGGCACTATTACCTGGTGACCGATGAATTAAAGGAGAAGGCTTTGCAGAAGCTGTGTGTCTTGGTTAAATGAGAAATACGGTTATCAATACAATCACGCGTCGGGCCCGTTTGAATAAGGAAATCTTTATGATCACCGGAGATGCGGGCTTCGGTGTCTTGGATGAGTTTCAAAAGAGATATCCGAGGAGGTTTTTGAACCTAGGGGTGGCCGAGCAAAATATGATCGGATGTGCCGCCGGCTTGGCGTTGACGGGGTTTAAGGTTGTGGCCTATAACATCATCCCATTTCTTTTGTACAGATGCTACGAACAGGTGCGTAATGACATCTGTTATCAGCAATTGCCTGTAGTGCTGGTGGGTATCGGCAGCGGCTTCACGTATGCGCCGCAGGGGATCACGCATTATTCCGTGGAGGATATCATGATTGCCAGGAGCCTGCCTAATCTCATTATCCTTTCTCCTGCAGACCCTCTGGAAGCAGAGAAATGCGCTGAATTTGCCCTTAATAGCAAAAAGCCCGTCTATATACGGTTAGCCAAGAGCGGAGAAGCCGTTCTCCATCGAAGGGTGCCCCAGCGCATAGATAGACCCTGCGTGTTAAAAGAGGGGAAAGGCGTAGCTGTTTTATTCCACGGTTCCGTAGGTATAGAGGTTATGAAAGCAGTTCAGGACTTGAAGGAAAGGCCTTTGGTTGTTTCCCTGCCCATGATTCAACCCCTGGATTTCGAGGGGTTGCGCAAGAGGCTCAAAGAGGTGCATACGTTGATAACCGTTGAGGAGCATTTTGCTGAAGGGGGCCTGGGCAGTATTGTATCCGATTGGGTCGCTGGAGCAAGATTAGGATTCCGTGTGAAAAAACTGGGGATAAAAAACGAATTTATCCATGCGATTAAGAACGTTTCAGGGATGAGGCGTTACTATGGGATTGGCTCAGATGCCATCCGACGTTCCATAAAAGAGGGATTCAGGCGTGAAAAATAAGGTTTTGCTTCTGGGCTCAACGGGAAAAATGGGCACAGCCCTGATGCGCGTGTTTCAAGACGACTATCCTATCATCGGAAAGAACAGCCGGGATTTTGACGCCACGGACCTCGCTCAGGTTGCTCGATTAATTGAGGAGAGTCAACCGAAGGTCGTTTTAAACACGGTGGCTTTCTTAGGGATTGACCCTTGCGAACAGGATCCGATGAGGGCGTTTAAAATCAATACCCTTTACCCGAAATATTTAGCCGAGTTATCTAAAGAGAAAGGCTTTCTTCTGGTGCATTTCAGCACGGATGCGGTTTTCAGCGATCAGCAAGAGGGCTTTTGCAAAGAAGGGGATACCCCATGTCCTCTCAATGTTTACGGACTGACAAAATACGGCGGAGACTGCTTTATTCAGACGATCACCAAAGAGTTCTACATATTCAGGGTATCTATTTTGTTCGGAGAGACGAGTAAAGAAACGCAATTCGTAGAAAAGATGCTTAAAATTATAAAATCCGGCCAGAAGGTATTAAAGATTGCCGATGACATCATTTCCTCCCCCTCTTACAGTAAGGACATAGCCAAGGAGGCCAGAAGGATCCTAGAGATGAAGCTTCCCTTTGGCCTTTATCACATCGGCAATGAGGGAAGGGCCTCTCTTTTCAATTTAATGCAGGAGATTGTCAGGAATCTGGGGCTCGACGTTAGAGTGGAGCGTTGTTCCTATAAAGATTTTCCGTTTATCGGGGTTAAGAATACCTGCACACCCCTGGAGTCTCAAAAATTAAAACCCTTGAGGCCCTGGCAGGAGGCGGTGAAGGAGTACTGTTCTCATATCAAGGAACATTATAAATAAAGCGGGTCCTGTCTGCCAATCCACCTCGCCCGTGCTCGTTTTCACTGCGGCCGGGCAAGGTCTTCGTCTTGGCAGCCACCCGCTACCATTACTACGAAAACTTGATATGAGAAATTGACGTATGGCGAAATATGGCAGATAAGTATTTAATGGATGGACATAAGCTTCATTGGCATCTGGACAGGGTGCGTGATTGGCTGGACGGAAAGAGAATCGTTCCTATCCATATTGACGTGGGTTTAAGCAAAGGCTGCAATATCCGCTGCGAATATTGCTTCGGCGTCCTGCAGGGGAATTTCTACAAAAAAGGGGCTGAGGTTTATTTCCCTCGCGAACCCCTCCTGCGCTATGTGCGGGAGGCAGGAGAATCGGGTGTGCGTTCCATGGGGTTCATCGGTGAGGGAGAGCCGCTTCTCAACCCGCATGTTTACGAGGCGATTGTGGAGGCCAAAAAAGCAGGCGTGGATGTGTCTCTGGGCACAAACGGCATCCTGTTAGACACGGCTCAGGCAGGCCTTGAGGCCCTGGCGCATCTGAGCTGGATCCGGTTTAATATCAGCGCCGCTTCCGTTGAAGCTTATAAAAGAGTGCATCGCAGTAAAGATTTTCCCACGGCTGTTGAGAAAATAAGGTTTAGTGTCCAGGCCAAGAAACAACATAAATGGAATCTGACGATAGGCCTGCAGATGGTTTTAACGCCCACGAATGCGGATCAGGTCGTTCCCCTGGCAAGGCTGGGCAGGGAATTAGGCGTGGATTATCTGGTTATAAAACAATGCAGCGATACCGTAGAGAGCGATCTGGGCGTGTATGACAAGCTAGGGCGTTATGAAGATTTTACAAGGGTGCTTCAGGAGGCGCAAAATTTAAGTTCGGAGGGCTATAACGTCATTGTCAAATGGAAGAAGATCACTAATAAAGGGCAAAGGAGCTATTCCCAGTGCCTGGGCGTGCCTTTTCTTTTGTATTCCAGCGGGGACGGCCGATTATACCCCTGCGGCATGTGTTTTGATTCTGAAAGGGGGATGGAGGAAGAATACCGCATGGGAGACCTGACAGTTGAGTCCTTTAAGGAGATTATCAAAAGCGAAAGATACTGGCAGGTCGTAGAAAAAGTCAGGCGATTGGATGTGAACAAATGTTATTCCAATTGCCGGACGCACGCCATCAATGAGTTCGCATGGTCCTTAAGGCACCCTCCGGAGCATGTCAATTTCGTCTAGCACAAGGCCTGTTGAGGTCTATTCATAAATGAAAATATCCGTTATCGTTACAGCCTTAAACGAAGAGCGAAATATCGTTTCGGCGATTAAGAATATCCTGACGGCCTTAGAAGGCCTTCATCAGGAGGGAGAAATCGTGGTTGTCAACGACGGCAGTACGGATCAGACCGAAGAATTAATCCTCTCCCTCATAAGAGAGCATAAGAACATCCGGTTGCTGCGTCATGAAAGGCCTCAGGGGGTCGGGTTCTCTTTCTGGGATGGCGTAGATGCCTGCACGGGAGATGCAGTGGTATGGATGCCAGGGGATAACGAAAACGACCCCCGGGAGATATTCCGATACTTTCACCTTCTTGATCACGTCGATATTATTATCCCTTTTATTTTTAATAAAGAAGTCCGCTCAAGGCTTCGAAATGTGCTGTCATCAATCTTTCGCCTTATCATCAATACGACATTTGGCGTTAATTTTAATTATACCAACGGAACGATCCTCTACCGTAAGTCTATCCTGAAGGGGATCCGGCATAAGAATGATGGTTTTTTCTTTCATGCCGATATCCTCATCAGAGCTGCCCAAAAGGGTTATCTTTTTGCCGAGGTCCCTTGCCGGTTAAACACGAGAGAGCGCGGCGTCTCTAAGGCGCTGACACTTTCATCTCTGGCGCGGGTGGCCAGGGGATATTTCGGCCTGGTGAGAGATTTATATTTTAGAAAGGATCCTAAAGCCAATCTTGGTTTTCCGCCTGACTCATTGACCAGGGCCAGGCGAGAGGATAAATTCAGCCCTTGAGCATAATCCGTGTCCGATTCCCTCCAAGCCATCCCGAGTGAAGTCGAGGGATAAACCGAGGCAACCGTAATATGTCTTTAGCAAAATGAGCGTAAAGAATATCCTGGCAGTCCGCAATGACAGGTTCGGGAATTTCTTTTGAATATTCCTTCTTTTCGGGCGATAAAATGCGCCTTTGGCGGTTCAAGGTTGACTTTGATGGTCCATCCCTATTGTAAGGATTTGGCGGGGTGCATAGAGGAAGCAGATGAAATCATGACCTGGGAGAGCAAGAGGCACGGATTCCTTCGAATATTCAAACTTGTCGGAGAACTTAAGAAGAAAGATTTTGACCTTGTGGTCATCTTTAACCCCTCTAAGGAAATGAATATCATCAGCTTTTTAGCCGCCATACCTAAAAGGATCGGCTACGACCGCAAATGGGGCTTTCTCCTTACGCATAAGATGGAGGACAAGAAACATTTAGGCCAACTCCATGAGATAGAATATAATCTGCAATTGGCGGCTCTTGCGGGCGCAAAGACCGAAGATAAGACTTTGTCTTTAAGAATAGACGATGGTATAATAGACATTCTTCTGGATGGATTCGGCCTGCGAAAGAATCATGATCTCGTTGCGCTTCATCCCTGGACGAGCGATTCCTTCAAGCAGTGGCCTGCGGAGAATTTTGTTCGCTTGGCCAAAAGGCTGGAGAAAGAGCTCAACAAGACGGTTTTAATCATCGGCGGTCCTGAGGAGCTTGAAAAAAGCAGAACGGTTTTTAACCCCTGGATCTTGCGTAGTATTAATCTGACAGGGAAGATCAGCCTCATCCAGCTGGCAACTCTTTTGAAGAGATGCCGATTGTTGATTTCCTGCGACAGTGGCCCTGTGCATTTAGCTTCTTGCGTGGGCACACCGGCCCTGGCCTTATTCAGGACGGATGTGCCGGGAAAAAGTTCCGTGCGCTGGGGACCGGTAAGCCGAGGGAGCGCCGTGATAGAAAAAACCTCTCTTTTTGATATTACGGTGGAAGAAGTTTTTGATAAAACCAAAAGGATGTTAGAAAGATGATCCATGCCATTATATTAGCCGGAGGAACAGGAACTCGTTTCTGGCCATTGAGCCGCAAAGGTCAACCCAAGCAGTTCTTGCGCATGTTTTCAAAAAGGTCGATGCTGGAAGAGACGATTGGGCGCGTGAGGCGCCTGACGGATAAAGAGAATATTTATATCGCCACCAACAAGATCTATTACGCAAATATA
>JAZDOJ010000026.1:0-6743 GCA_043798795.1 Candidatus Omnitrophota bacterium | reverse complement strand
CCGAATGCGAGGCGCGCAAACTGAAATTTATTTTTATCGATGACAAATTAATCGATCCCTTAAGCAACAAGATCAAAAAAGGCGAATTCAAATTGAAGTTCTATCTGGATATGGCCTCCGAGACATTTGACCCCAAGGATGACTTCATCAGATTTGCCTATATCCTGAAAGATTCAGGCACCCGGATCGTGGCCGACCCTGATGATGTGAAGGCAGCCGCGGATAAGTCCGTAACCCATTTTGACCTGGCGCGTGCGCAAGTGCCGGTCCCATTTACGGTCCTCATCAGGAACTGGGAGCCGACGCGCCGGCTTACCGATGAAGAGAAGGAAGGGCTGGGACTCCCCTTTGTCATAAAACCCGCGTTAGGGTACGGTCAGAAGGGTGTCAAGATCATCGATCAGAAGTCCACGCTCAAAGAGATTGCCGAGGCGCGTAAGTTCAGCCAGGGAGACAATTTTTTACTACAGGAATACATTGAGTGCAAGGAATTGGGAGGTGAGCCGGCATGGTTTCGGATGTTTCATCTGTTCGGAGAAATCATCCCCTGCTGGTGGCATCCTTCAACGCACGTGTACAGGCACGTGACGCTTAAAGAGATTCATGAATTTTCGCTCCTGCCCCTTGTGCGCGTGACTACGGAGATCGCACGAATCACGCGCATCGACTGGTTTTCCTGCGAGATCGCCGTTAATAAGAAAAACGGGCAATTTGTCACCGTTGATTACATGAATGACCAGTGCGCCATCAATCCCCAGTCAAAATATAAAGATGGGGTGCCGGATGACCTGATCGTGCATATAGCCGAGAGATTGGTGGATAAGGCCTGGCAGTATATCCGGGGTAAGTTTACGCTCTCTTACCGGGCGATCTGGCTGCCCAAGATCCAGGTGAAGGATGAAAATGTATAAGATGAAAATGGGTAAATTGCAAGCGGCCAGAAAGCCAAACCGCCTAAGGGATGGGGATACTATAGGGATTATTGCGCCCGCCTGGTCCTTTGACCCGGAAAAATTCAAGATTGGCGTCGAGCAATTAAAGGCGATGGGCTTTAAGGTAAAGTATGACAATACGATCTTCAGCAAATTCTGGTCCATGGCCGGCAACGACCGGGAACGGGCTGCGCAGATCAACCGTATGTTTGCCAGCAAAGAAATCAAAGCGATTCTATGCGCCAAGGCCGGATACGGCTCTATCCGTACGATTCCTTATCTTGACAAAAATATCATTCGAAAAAACCCCAAGATCTTTGTCGGCTATAGCGATATCACCATCCTGCTTTATTACCTGCATAAGATCGGCCGCATGGTTGTCTTTCACGGGCCGGTGGTATCGGGTGAGATCCATAAGGGGATGGGCTCGATCAGCCTCGACTATTTGATGCAGGCCTTGACTCAAGCCTCTCCCTTGGGAGAATTGCGTTTTCCCACCCTGAAAATCCTGAAACCCGGCAAGGCGACAGGTGTCCTTATCGGCGGCAACATGTCGATGTTGGAGAGCGCTATCGGCACCCCTTATGACATCGATACGGATCGTAAGATCCTATTCCTCGAGGATATCGGCGAAGATATGGAAGTCATCGATAATTATATTATGCACCTGAAGCTGGCAGGGAAGCTTAAAAAAATTAAGGGCATCATCTTCGGCAGGATGATGGATTGCCTGGACCACTCCGGAAAGGAGTACACGGTCCGGGATATCCTGGAAGATGCCTTGCGCGATGTGGATGTTCCCATCGTCTACGGGTTTCCTTCGGGTCACCGGGACACGGATGCCGCGGATATCAATATCACGCTGCCGCTGGGTATTCCTATCACTTTAGATGCGGAACAGCCAGCTCTCTTTATCAATGAGTCGGGGGTGCGCTAAAGGTCAACTATGAAAAAAATCGATCTTTTAATCGGAATCATCGCCCTTTTTGCTTTTCTTTTATTGTTGGCAGAGCTCAGTTCTCTGTTCGCCGCGCACGCTGAGGCTTTCCGGGCGATGAATATCGCTATCCTTTTTTTATTTATCCTGGATGTCGGTTTACGGTTCTTCTTGAGTAAGGACAAACAAAAGCATTTCAAAGAAAACTGGTTCGATTTCATCGTCTTTATTCCCTTGATACGATTCGCGCCCGGCATTGAACAGACGGCCTTTTTCGTTATTCTCTGGCAGCTGGTCATCATCCTGATGCTGGTTTCCCGGCTCAGAAGGGCCAACAAGCTGGTTACCCTTTTAAGCCTTAAGCCGGCACAGTTGATGGTGACGAGCTTTTCCTTTGCCATAGGCATGGGGGCCATTCTCCTTATGTTGCCTTTGGCAAGCGCCTCAGGTGAGAAGACTTCACTTGTGGATGCTTTGTTTACGGCGACCTCCGCGACCTGTGTTACGGGATTGATCGTGAAGGATACGGTCAGCCACTTTAGTTTTTTCGGTCAGGCCGTCATCCTTTTCTTGATCCAGATGGGCGGGTTAGGTATCATGACTTTTTCCGTTTCTTTAGCCCTGCTGTTACGCAAGCGCATGGAGATGCAGCGTCAGGTTGTCATGCAGGATGTCTTGGACCAGGACACCCTCTTCAATGTCAAAGATCTCATTGTGTTCATCGTCAAGATGACCTTAGCCATTGAGCTGATTGGTGCCATTGTTCTCTTTTTCCTCTGGCAAGGGAGGTTCGAAAGCAAACTGGCATGCGCCTACTACGCCCTGTTTCATTCCGTATCGGCTTTTTGTAACGCGGGATTCTCCACGTTTACCGACAGTTTGATGCGGTTTTCCGGGGACATCTGGACAAACATCACCGTTATGGCCCTTATCATCTTGGGCGGTTTAGGATTTACGGTTGTCAAAGACTTATTCGATTCATGGGGAAAGAAGAAAGCCGTGCGGCTTCGGGTGCAAACGAAGATAGTCCTCATCGTTACTTTCCTGCTGATGGTCGCTGGGGCAATAGGTTTTTATCTTCTGGAACTCCACCATTCTTTAGCGGGCCTGGGGACGAAAGACAAGATTCTTGTTTCGTTCTTTCAGTCCACGACGTCCAGGACCGCCGGTTTTAACACCTGCGATATCTCCAGCTTATCTTCGGCCACGCTTTTTATGATCATGATATTGATGTTCATCGGAGGCTCTCCCGGCTCAACGGCCGGCGGCATCAAGACGACCACGGTCGCCGTATTGGCAGCGACTGTGGTAAGCGGCTTCCGTCAGAAGGATGAATCCGAGATTTACAGAAGGACGATCCCCTTTGAAGTCGTGCGTAAGGCCTTCAGCGTGTTCCTGATTTCCCTTTTTATCGTGGCGGCTTTCTTTTTATTATTGTTGTATGTCGACCAGGAGAAATTCAGCGCGGTATTGTTTGAGACCGTGAGTGCTTTCGGGACAGTGGGCCTTTCCACAGGGGCAACGGCTCTTCTTTCGCAAAAAGGCAAGATCGTCGTGACCTTGCTGATGTTTATCGGAAGATTAGGTCCTTTGACCATTACGTATGCCTTCATGCAGCCCAGGAGACCGCCCAGGTATACATATGCTGAAGAGAGAGTCATGATAGGATAATCTTAAAAGCGAGGTGACGTATGCGGCAGATTGCGGTGATTGGATTAGGTAAATTTGGCGTCAGCGTGGCCAAGGAGCTCTGCGAGAAGGGGGCCCGGGTCATTGCCATTGACAAAAACAAAGATCGGGTGGAAGACCTAAAGGATGTTGTTTCTTATGCCGTGGCCCTGGATACGGTGGACAAGGATGCTCTTAAGTCCATAGGGATCCAGGATATCGACATTGCCATCGTGTGCATCGGAGACGATATCGAAGCGAATCTGCTTACCACTCTTTTGTTGAAAAAACTGGGCGTTCGAAAGATCTGGTCACGCGCGATCAGCCCCTTACAGCAGGAGATCCTCAAAGCCCTGGAAGTGGATGAGATCATCAATCTGGAAGAAGAGATGGGCAAGATTATGGCCAGGAGCCTTGTCTCAACCAGCATCACCAAACACATTCCGCTTTCCAGCGGTCATAGCATCGCGGAAATCAGGTTGCCGCAGGCCTTCATCGGCAAAAGCATCCGAGAGATAAACCCGCGGGAAAAATTTAATATCAATATCGTGGCGATCAAGAAGAAGATACCGCAGATCAATGAACTGGGAGAAAGGACGTTCGGTGAGCTTGTCGAGGACGTTCCCTCTCCGAACAAACCCCTAGAGGAGGAAGATATCCTGCTCGTCGTGGGCGCGGATGAAAACATAAGAAAATTCTCAGAAAGGTAAATATGATTAAAAACCTTATAAAGATTTGCTGGATTTATCTCTTCGTGGTCTTTATGGCCGGTTACCTGTATTTTTGGGATGCCTCTTGGCGCCTGAATCCTTACGTGACTTTCTTTTTCGCTCTCGGGGTCATCATTTGGGGGTTCCTTACGTTAAGAGCGATCCGCTTTAGGAGAAAGCTGGTTAATTTCCTGAAGCATCTTCTCTCGGGAGATTATAAGACAGGGATGAAGGTCAATATATTCCTGGAAGATGAGCTTAAGGAATTAGGGCAGTTGATCAACAAAGCGGTGGATCAGCTCGTCCGCTACGACGAATTAAGAGCGGAGCGGGTATTTTTGAATTTTCGCGCGCTGGAGGTGATTTCCAAGAACACGCCAGAGGCTGTGATTATCGCCGACCTGGACAAGGAAATATTCGAGTTTAATGCCGCGGCCCAAAGGCTCTTTGACATCAAACAGGAGCGCATCACCTATAATGCCGTCAGAAAAGAAGAAGGGAACCGTGACTTCGTTAACTTATTCAAGCAGGCGACGTTAGAGCAAAAAATACCCAAAGAGGAGAAAGTCGTCTTGCACCTGCCGATCCGCAATATGCGTAAAGAGCTTCTGGTTAAGATCATCCCTCTGAAAGACGGGAATGAGGAAGTGAGGCTTGCTCTAATCTTCATCAAGGAGGAAAAGGCATGATTGCGCTATTCAGTTTATTGATTATTATAGCCCTTTCGGTTATTGTGGTCAGGATCGGAGCTATCGCTTTGGAGCTGACGGGTTTATCTTCAGAGATTGCTTCTTTCCAGGCACAGTCCGCATTCTCGGGAGTGGGTTTTACGACGGTTGAGTCTGAAGCGATCGTGACACACCCGGTGCGCCGGCGCATCATCCGTGTTCTTATCCTTCTGGGAAGCGCTGGTGTCACCACCTCCATGGCCACTTTGGTTTTGGCCTTTGTGGGGCAGTCAGGCCAAGACGTGGTCAGGAGAGGGGAGACGCTTTTGATCGGCTTGTTGATCATATTGCTCGTGGCCCGCTCCAGGCATATTTACAATATCATGAAGGTCATCATCACAGCCGCCCTTAAAAAATGGACGACGCTGCGTATTTATGATTATGAACAGTTGTTTGGCCTGGGGGAAGGTTATGCCATTGCCAAGGTCACTGTCACGAAGAATAATCCCTTTACCGATAAACCCATCAAAAGCCTAAAGTCGCATCTGGAAGATATCCTCATTTTAGGTATTAATCGTAAGGTGGATGGAAAAATACAGTTCATCGGTGCTCCGCATGGAGACGTGATTCTTAAAGCCGGGGATGAGCTGATCTGTTACGCCAAAGAGGAGATCATCAGTAAGAGCCTTTCCAAGCACCGCAGTTAATCCAGCAGAAATAATACTTATTTGTTTTCAATGGGTTACGATTTTTGAGCGGATTGACAAGAATCTTCTTGCCAAGTCCTGGATTAAAAGATATAATAAAAATTTGAGCAGGAAGAAGCCAAGGGTTAACCATGTGGACAAAAAAAGATCTGCAGGAATTGGTAAAAAAACAACTGGGGGATTATCTTTTCATCGTTGTCTCAAACCGCCAGCCTTATGTCCACGTATTTAAGGGCGGCAAGATCGAATGTCAGCGGGGGGCCGGCGGCGTGATCACGGCCCTGGATCCGGTGATGAGGGCCTGTCATGGATTGTGGGTGGCTTTCGGCAACGGAGATGCCGACCGACGGGTTACGGACAAGGAAGGTAAAATCAAAGTTCCGCCGGAAGATCCTTCCTATGTGCTCAAGCGCGTGTGGCTGACCCGAGAGGAAGAGAAAGGCTATTATTACGGTTATTCCAATGAGGCCTTATGGCCTTTATGCCACCTGGCTTTCACGCGGCCCACTTTCAGAAAGGATGATTGGGAATACTATAAGCAAGTGAACAAAAAGTTTGCCCAAGCTATCGTTGAAGAGGTGGGGGACAAAAAGGCCTTTGTCTGGATCCAGGATTATCATCTTTGTCTTTTGCCAAAATTTCTGAAGGAGATGGCACCGACCAAACTCATCGTGGCCCACTTCTGGCATATCCCCTGGCCCAACTACGAGGCCTTCCGGATCTGCCCCCAGAAAAGTGAGATTTTAGAAGGGTTATTAGCCAACGACCTTCTGGGTTTTCATATCCGCTATCACTGCGATAATTTTCTGGACGCCGTTGACCGGGAAATCGAATGCAAGATCGACCGCGAGCGTTTTTCCGTTGTCCGGTCTGAGCACGAAACGCTGATCCGGCCTTACCCGATCAGCGTGGATTTCGAAGGGATCAATGAGCTATCCTCATCCAACGCCATTTCAAAGGCCAAAGAAGTTTTGATGGAGGAATTCGGATTGTCCAAGGTCAAGGTCTTGCTGGGGCTGGACCGCCTGGATTATACGAAAGGGATCCCCGAGCGGCTGCTGGCCGTGGACCGTCTGCTTGAAAACCATCCGGAGCTAAAGGAAAAGGTCGTATTCCTGCAG
>JAZDOJ010000018.1:0-3919 GCA_043798795.1 Candidatus Omnitrophota bacterium | reverse complement strand
GCCTTCAGACCTTATTATCGTGGCAGGCCGGCCTTCTATGGGCAAGAGCGCTTTTGCCATTAATATCGTCGAATATGCCAGTATTGTCGATAAGATCCCCGTGGCTTTTTTTAGCCTTGAGATGGCAAAGGAGCAGTTGGTCCAGAGGTTGCTATGTTCCCATGCGCGCGTCGATGCCCATAAAGTCCGCACGGGTTTTTTATCGGGCTCTGATTGGCCGAGCCTGACAACCGCAGCGGGAAGGCTTTCAGAGGCCCCTATTTTTATCGACGATACTCCGGGCATTTCTGTTTTGGAGTTACGCGCGAAGGCGAGACGGCTTACGTCCCACCACAATATCCAATTGATCGTTCTCGATTATCTTCAGCTGATGAGAGGGTCGGGTTATTCCGAGAATAGGCAGCAGGAGATCTCTGACATTTCAAGGTCGCTCAAGGCTCTGGCGAGAGAGCTGAAAGTGCCTATTATCGCCATCAGCCAGCTTTCCCGCGCTGTGGAGAGCAGGACAGACCATCGGCCTCAACTTTCCGACCTTCGGGAGTCCGGCGCCATAGAGCAAGATGCGGATGTCGTCGTCCTTTTGATACGGGAAGAGTATTACAATCCGACCGACCAGAATAAAGGCACGGCTGAAGCTATTATCGCCAAACAGCGCAATGGGCCGGTTGGAACCGTCAAGCTTACCTTTATTAAGGAGTATACCAGGTTTGAAGATTTGGCATTTATGGAGCCATAAAAATTATTTCGAGGATTCGCTATGTTAATCAAAGACAGTATTTTGATCGGCCAGATCCTTATTCATGAAGGGGTTATTACACCCGAACAGTTAGAAATCGGACTTAAAGAGCAAAGGGCAAGCGGTGATTCTATTTGCACCACGTTAGTCAAATTGGGTTTTTCTCCAGAAGAAAAAGTCTTTAACATCTTAGCGCAGCAACTAGGCATTCCTTATGTGAAATTAAAAGATAGGGTCATAGAGCCCGAGGTTATTCAGAAGGTCCCCGCTAAATTCGCCAGCCACTATAAAATCATTCCTCTGGAATTTACCAACAATATATTGATTATTGCTATGACAGATCCTTTGGATGTGCGCACATTGGATGACATCAGGCTTTTTTTGGATTTAGATGTCAAGAGTGCCCTGGCAAGCGAGATGGAGATCCAAGCGGCTATACGTAAATATTACGGCATCGGAGCAGAAACCATGGAAGGTATCATTTCAGAGAGAAATTCTCAAGATCCATTGGAGACGCAGACAGAAAAGGCACAGGATCTTGAGGCTATGGCTGAAGATGCTTCTATAATTAAATTTGTCAATCAGATCATGTCCGAAGCAGTTCGCGATAGAGCGACCGATATTCACCTTGAGCCTTTTCAAGATGAGCTACGTACCAGGTTCAGGATCGATGGCATATTGTATGATATCAATACGCCGGAGATGATTAAATTTTTTCACCCTGTTATCGTCTCGCGCGTCAAGATCATGGCCCACCTGAATATTGCGGAGCGCCGGCTTCCTCAAGATGGAAGGATCAAGATCAAGGTCAACGAACAAGAATTGGATTTGCGCGTCTCGACCCTGCCCACGGCTTTTGGTGAAGGGGTGCATATCCGTATATTAAACGTCCGGTCTTTCTTGGAATTAGAAAAACTGGGATTGTTTGAAGAAGACGTTCGTATTATTGAAAAGATGGTCAAGAAACCCCATGGTATTATATTTGTGACAGGGCCGACGGGTTCTGGAAAATCAACAACCTTATATGCTTGCCTTGCCCGTATCAATTCACCGTCTGTGAAAGTTATAACTATTGAAGACCCTGTCGAGTATCAGCTCAGAGGTATTAATCAGATCCAGGTGAATCCAAAGATCGGTTTTGATTTTGCAGCCGGCCTGCGCCATATTTTAAGGCATGACCCGAATGTGATCATGGTCGGAGAAGTCAGGGATTTTGAAACTGCTGAAATCGCGATACGGTCTGCTTTGACAGGCCACTTAGTTTTTTCAACGCTTCATACCAATGATGCGGCAGGGGCGGTTACGCGGCTGTTAGATATGAGCATAGAGTCTTTTTTGGTTTCTTCTTCTTTGGAGTGCCTCATTGCTCAACGGCTGGTAAGATTATTATGCCCAAAATGCAAGGTTCCGGCAGCAGCCGATAAGGAATTCATGGATCAATTTAAAGATGTTCCTTTTAAGCCTCAAGAAATTAAACTTTACGAAGCCAAGGGTTGCCAGGAGTGTCGATTCACAGGTTATCGCGGCCGTACAGGAATATATGAAATTTTAACAATAACTGAATCAATCAGAACATTGATCCTTGCCCGTGCTTCGAGCCAGCAGATAAAACAAAAGGCTATTTCCGAAGGCATGCGCACATTGCGTCAGGATGGTTTGCGAAAGGTCCTTGAGGGCCTGACGACTGTGAGTGAAGTTTTGCGTGTCGCTCAAGCAGAAGAGTTGCCACAATCTTAAAGAAGCATGCCAAGATTTGTCTATACCGCAAAAACCGAACCCCAAAAGATTTTTCAAGGCGATATAGAAGCAGAGTCAAAAAAAGATGCGATCCAGAAACTAACGATCCTCGGGTATTTTCCCATATCTGTTGAGTCCGAAAGCCTTTCCCTTACAAAACAAAGAGCAGGTTTTTTTCAGAAGATCTCGCGCAAAGAGGTTATTCTTTTCACAAGCGAGTTAGCCACTTTGATTGAGTCCGGGGTCGACATCCTAAAAAGCCTCACCATTTTATCCACCCAAACCCATAATAAGCATTTTAAAATTGTTGTCGATGACGTGATCAGTAAGGTTAAGGATGGAAAGACCCTTTCTGAAAGTTTCAGGATTCATCCCAGGTTATTTTCAAATCTTTATGTGTCTATGATTCATTCAGGAGAGGTTGAAGGCCATATCGACCAAGCCTTTAGGCGCCTGGCTGATTTTTTAGAAAAAGAAGAGGAATTCCAAAATTCCATACGTACCGCTTTGACCTATCCTTTATTCGTCCTTATTTTAAGCATTATCACCATCATCGTCCTTTTAGGCTTTGTTATCCCTAAGCTTTCTTCGATGTTTACGGATTTTGGGCAGATCCTGCCGTTGTCAACAAAGATTTTAATGGCCGTTTCTGATTTTTTATGCCATCAAGGGTGGCTCTTGCTGATTTTTTTATTCATTTTGTTTTTTTTGTTACAGCGATTATACCATTATCCTCAAAATAGGGTTTCTTTTGACCGCTTTAAGCTTAAAATGCCCGTTCTCGGCAAGATTATCTTAAAAACAGAGATCAGCCGTCTGATGCGTACCTTATCGTTATTGCTTTCCGGCGGCACGCCGATTGTCTCTGCTCTGGATATAGGTTTTTTAATTATTCATAACCGGATTTTAAAAAAGGAGATCCAAAACTTCAAAGATCAGATAGCGCGAGGCATGAGTTTTTCCCAATGCCTTAAGGGTTCGAAATTCTTTCCTGATTTTGCCATTAATATTGTCACTGTCGGCGAAGAATCAGGGATGCTGGAGAAATCGCTCTTACGCATCGCAGACGATTATGAGAAGGAAGTGGATAGGACTTTAAATACTTTTATTCACCTTTTGGAACCCGCGGTCATTTTGATTATGGGTTTAGTTGTCGGCTTTATTGTGATATCCATGCTTTTGCCTATATTCCAAATAAGCATCATCACAAAATGATAAAGTCTTCGGGTGGTCATTTAAAAGAAGGTTTTACCCACGCACCAGTCCCGCCATGGGCGGGACGGTGCGGGGTTTCGCTCTTCACCGTATCAAGAGAAGCCGCCGACTCCTGGCGGCGGAGATTCACCCTCATGGTGATTCTTTTTGTGAGTGTTCTGTGAAGCGTCCTTCTGGGCGTCTCGGGGCCGCCAGGTGGAGCATGTTGTGGTCGGGTGGGAGTTAGTAGTG